>CAZXHW010000276.1:0-9249 GCA_964639915.1 uncultured Heliomicrobium sp. | reverse complement strand
CTCGCACATTTCGCAAAGCAGGTTTCAAACTTTTTAGTGCTTGCTCCGCTGTTGCATGCGCCTGCCCGCCTCGCAACAAATTTACAAGTTCCTTTCGTAAAGCCGAATCGTTCATCTTTTCTCCTCGCAGTTTTATTTTTAGCACATTCCGGATTAGAGCAAGATCTGGCGCTGAATGAAAAAGAAAACGGATGAACAGGAAAACTTGTCCTCTTCATCCGTGTTCATTTTCTAAGTTTTGGCGCAGTTAGGGCAACAACGTTTCGCCCATCAGATGCAGGTCAACGCATCGAGCGGCTTTTCGTCCGTCGGCAATGGCCCAAACGATCAGCGATTGACCGCGCGACATGTCTCCGGCGGCAAACACCTTCGGGACGTTGGTTTGGCAGTTGTCGTCAATGGCTACGTTGCCGCGCGCGTCGAGCGTCACATCCAGTTGGCCGAGCAAGCCATCCGGTTCAGGCCCGACAAATCCCAACGCCATCAAGACCAAATCGGCTTTCCAGACTTTTTCGGTTCCAGGGATTTCTTTCGGAATGATGCGACCGCTATCGTCTTTTGCCCAGGTGATTTCGACGGTGTGAAGTTCTTTGACGCGGCCAGCGTCATCGCCGACAAAGCGCTTGGTCATTACCGAATAGCGACGCGGGTCAGCGCCAAACACTTCGGCAGCTTCTTGCTGACCATAATCCATCCGGTAAATTTTCGGCCATTGTGGCCAGGGGTTGTCAGCGGCGCGTTCGTTGGGAGGTTGCGGCAAGATTTCAAATTGAACCAGGCTGCGGCATCCGTGTCGCATCGCAGTGCCTACGCAATCTGTCCCGGTATCGCCTCCGCCTATGACAATTACGTCTTTGTTCGCGCCAGAAATGTAGCTTCCGTCTTCCAGATTGCTGTCCAGCAAACTTTGCGTGTTTTTGTGCAGGTATTCCATCGCGAAATGGATGCCTTGCAGGCTGCGACCTTCGACCGGCAAATCGCGCGGCTTGGTGGCTCCGCCGCATAAAACCACGGCGTCGAATTCGCTCATCAATTTGTCAGTTGGGAAGTCATGGCCAACGCTCGTGTTGGGTTTGAAGATGATCCCTTCATCCGCCATCAGTTTAATTCGGCGCTCGACGATCTTTTTGTCGAGTTTCATGTTCGGAATGCCATACATCAGCAATCCGCCGATGCGGTCGGCGCGTTCAAACACTGTTACTGAATGACCGGCTCGATTAAGCTGCGCTGCGGCAGCCAAGCCCGCCGGGCCGGAACCAACCACGGCGACCTTCTTGCCAGTACGTTTGGCCGGTGGGTCAGCAACAATCCAGCCTTCGTCAAAGCCTCGATCCACGATTTCGCATTCGATGGTTTTGATCGTCACTGGCGGCGCGTTGATGCCCAGCACGCACGAACCTTCGCACGGAGCCGGACAAACTCTGCCCGTAAACTCCGGAAAGTTGTTGGTTTTTTGCAACCGCAACAAGGCTTCGCGCCATTGGCCGCGATATACCAAGTCGTTCCATTCCGGGATCAGGTTATTGATTGGACAGCCCGAAGCCATTCCATTCAAGAGTTTGCCGGTATGGCAAAACGGCACGCCGCAATCCATGCAGCGAGCGCCCTGTTCGCGAAGCTTTTCTTCGGCAAAGTGTTCGTGGAATTCCAGCCAGTCGCCAATGCGCTTGGCTGGCTGCCGATCGTGCGGCAGGTTTCGGTCAAATTCCATGAAGCCTGTAGGTTTACCCATTATCTTGTCTCAAAATGATTTCGATTATTTGCCACCCACACGAGCGATGTCTGTGGAGTTCATTTCGAATGCCGCCCAGACGGCTTCTTCTTCGCCAAGGCCCGCGTCGCGCATTTGCTGCTGCGCGTCCAGCACCCGCTTGTAATCGTTCGGCATGACGCGAATGAAGCGCGGCAGCCAGATCGCCCATCCATCCAGAATTTCCTGCGCACGCCGGCTGCCCGTGTATTCTGCATGGCGCTCGATCATCCCTCTGAGCGAAGCCAGTTCGTTTTCATCCGTGAAGTGAACCAGTTGCGCCAGCGACACCATTTCGGGGTTGCAGCGATCAACAAAGGTGCCGGCTTCGTCCAGCACATATGCCACACCACCTGACATGCCAGCGGCGAAATTGCGCCCGGTTTTTCCAAGTACAACAACTCGCCCGCCAGTCATGTATTCGCAACCGTGATCGCCCACGCCTTCGACAACGGCCTGAACACCGCTATTCCGCACGCAGAATCGTTCGCCCGCAACGCCGTTGATATAGGCTTCGCCGCTGGTCGCTCCGTAAAGCGCGACATTGCCGATGATAATGTTTTCTTCAGGTTTAAATGTCGAGGCTTTTGGCGGATAAACAATGATCTTGCCGCCGGACAATCCTTTGCCGACGTAATCATTGGAGTCTCCCTCCAGCTCCAAGGTGATTCCGCGCGGCACAAATGCGCCGAAGCTCTGCCCGGCTGAACCTGTAAAGTGAAGCTGGATCGTGTCATCCATCAACCCGCCAGCGCCGTAACGCCGTGTGATTTCACTGCCCAGAATCGTTCCGACCGTGCGGTTCTGGTTTGTAATCGGCAGTGAGGCTTTCACTGTTTTGCCTTCTTCGAGTGCTGGTTCGCACAGTTTCAGAAGCGTCGTGTTGTCCAGCGCTTTGTCCAAACCGTGATCCTGTTCGATCTGACCAAAGCGACCGACTTCGGCAGGAACATCCGGTTGATGCAGAATCGCCGAAAAATCCAGGCCCTGGGCTTTCCAGTGGTCAATGGCTTTTTTGGTTTCCAGGCATTCCGTGTGGCCCACCATTTCGTTGATCGTGCGGAAGCCAAGTTCCGCCATCAACTCGCGCACTTCTTGCGCAATGAACAACATGAAGTTGACCACGTTATCAGGTGAACCCGTAAAACGTTCACGAAGTTTTGGGTTTTGCGTCGCCACGCCAACCGGACAGGTATTCAGATGGCAAACGCGCATAACGACGCAACCAAGCGTGACCAGCGGCGCGGTAGCAAAGCCAAACTCTTCGGCTCCAAGCAGAGCTGCAATGACAACGTCTCGGCCGGTTTTCAGTTGGCCGTCGGTTTCCACGCGAACGCGGCTGCGTAAATTGTTGAGCACCAAAACCTGATGCGCTTCGGCCAAACCCAACTCCCACGGCGCACCCGCATGTTTGATGCTGGTTTGCGGCGAAGCTCCGGTTCCGCCGTCATAGCCGCTGATCAGGATCACGTCGGCGTGCGCTTTGGCGACTCCGGCGGCAATCGTGCCAACGCCGACTTCGGCCACCAGCTTGACGCTGATGCGCGCGCGGGTGTTGGCGTTTTTCAGGTCGTAAATCAACTGCGCCAGATCTTCGATTGAGTAAATGTCGTGATGTGGCGGCGGCGAAATCAGCCCAACGCCCGGAGTCGAATGCCGCGTTTTTGCAACCCAAGGGTAGACCTTGCTGCCGGGCAACTGGCCACCTTCGCCGGGTTTCGCGCCTTGCGCCATTTTGATTTGAAGCTCTTGCGCGTTGACCAGATATTCGCTGGTCACGCCGAAGCGGCCCGAAGCAACTTGCTTGATCGCGCTATTACGCCAATCTCCGTTTTCATCCCGCGTGAAGCGATCTGTGTCTTCGCCGCCTTCGCCCGTGTTGCTTTTGCCGCCGATGCGATTCATCGCAATCGCCAGCGCTTCGTGCGCTTCCTTGCTGATCGAACCATATGACATTGCGCCGGTTTTGAACCGTTTGACGATTTCCTCAACCGGTTCGACTTCGTCAAGCGGCACAGGCGGACGGTTCGCTTTCAAATTCAGCAACCCGCGCAAGGTGTAAAGCTGTTTTGCCTGATCGTTAACCAATCGGCTGTATTCTTTGAAGGTTTCGTAATTGCCGGTGCGCGTGGCTTTTTGTAGTGTGTGGATGGATTGGGGATTGAACAGGTGAGCTTCACCGTCAGCGCGCCATTGATATTGGCCACCTGCTTCCAGCGCGTGACCATTGACCTGCCGATCTGGGTACGCGTGGTTGTGGCGCATCAAAACTTCTTTGGCGATGACATCCAACCCAACGCCGCTGATGCGTGACGGAGTGCCGGTGAAGTACTCATCAACGACTTCCTGATTCAAACCGATGGCTTCAAAAATCTGCGCGCCGCTGTAGCTTTGCACCGTCGAGATGCCCATTTTCGAAATGACTTTGACGATGCCTTTGTTGATCGCTTTGATGTATTTGGCCACGGCTTGCTGATGCGTCACATCCTTCAGCATGCCCTGGTTGATCATGTCGTGCAGCGATTCAAACGCCAGATACGGATTGATGCCGCGCGCGCCATAACTGAGCAACAAGGCGAAATGATGAATTTCGCGCAGTTCGCCGGTTTCGAGCACCAACCCGACCTGGGTGCGCGTGCCTTCGCGCATCAGATGATGATGAACTGCCGCAACCGCCAGCAATGCCGGAATCGGCGCGTAGCTGCGATCAATCCCGCGGTCAGACAGAATGATGATGTCATACCCTTCGGCGTGAGCCTTGCTGGCTTGCTTGCGCAACTCTTCAACTGCGCGCTGCAGTTCAGCGCCGCCACCGCTGGCTTTGAACAACATCGGAAGCGTGATGGACTTGAAGCCTATTTTGTCCTTGTCGGCCAGTTGACGCAGCTTTTCCAGATTCTCGTTGGTGAAAATCGGCGAAGAGATTTTGATCTGACGAGCAACTTCGGGCGTGGGTTCCAGCATGTTCGCTTCTGGCCCGATGGTCGTTTCGGTGGACATAATCAACTCTTCGCGGATTGCATCCACAGGTGGATTGGTGACCTGCGCGAAAAGCTGTTTGAAATAGTTATAAAGTACTTGCGGTTTGTTCGACAGTACTGCCAGCGGCGTGTCGGTCCCCATCGAACCCGTGGCTTCGACGCCGTCTTTGGCCATCGGCGTCATAATCAACCGCAGGTCTTCATGCGTGTAGCCGAAAGCTTGTTGCCGAACCAACATCGTGGCGTGATCAGTGTCGTGAACATACGGTGGCGAAGGCAGATCATCAATATTGACCAGATTTTCCTTCAACCATTGTCCATATGGATGCTGCCGGGCGAGTTCACTCTTCAACTCTTCGTCATCAATGATGCGGCCTTGTTCCAGGTCAGCCAGAAGCATGCGACCGGGCTGCAATCTGCCTTTGTAGGCAATGTTTTCCGGCGCAATGTCTAGCACGCCGACTTCCGACGACATAATCAGGCGGTCGTCTTTGGTGACGTAATAACGCGCCGGGCGCAGGCCATTGCGATCCAAAACGGCTCCAATGTTGACGCCATCGGTAAACGCGACTGCCGCTGGCCCATCCCAGGGCTCCATCATGCAGGAATGATATTCGTAAAACGCGCGCTTCTCTGCGCTCATGGAAGGATCGCCCGCCCAAGGTTCCGGAATCATCATCATCATTGCGTGCGCGATGGAACGTCCGGTCAGCAGCAACATTTCCAGAACGTTGTCGAACATTCCCGAATCGGAATTGTTCACATCAATAATCGGCAGCATCTTTTCCAAATCTTCCTGGCCGAACAGCGAAGATTTCATGCGTCCTTCGCGCGCGTGCATCCAGTTCATGTTGCCGCGCAAGGTATTGATTTCGCCGTTGTGGCAAAGGTAACGGTATGGGTGCGCGCGGCTCCAGCTTGGAAACGTATTGGTGCTGAACCGGGAATGAACCATTCCCAAAGCAGATTTGAAATCGGCATCACGCAGATCCGTATAAAACGGACCCAGTTGCGTCGAACTGAGCATGCCTTTGTAAACCAGGGTCTTGTACGAGAGGCTGGAAATGTAAAAGCATTTGGCTTGTTTGATGTCGGAATTGCGGATGTTGCGGATGCTCTGTTTACGAATGATGCAAAGCTTCCGCTCAAACGCCAGGCCTCCATGGCCGTCCGGCAAATCGGCAGACCGCTTGATGAAAACCTGCCGGAAGCGCGGTTCGGCCGCTTTCGCTGTCGGGCCAATCATTGAATCGTCAAAAGGAACATCGCGCCAACCCAAAACTTCCTGGCCTTCCTGGCGGACCTGATCTTCAAACATTTCTTCACAAACACGGCGACTGGCATCATCGGTCGGCAAAAACACATTGCCGACTCCATATTGACCGGGTTCTGGCAACGCAATGCCAAGCTTGACGCATTCTTTCAGGAAAAATTCGTGCGGGATTTGAACCAGAATTCCCGCGCCGTCACCTGTATTTTCCTCGCATCCGACCGCGCCGCGATGTTTCAAGTTGACCAGAATCTGAAGCGCCTGCTCTATGATGTCGTGCGATTTGCGGCCTTTCAGATCAACGACGAACCCCATTCCGCAAGCGTCGTGTTCGTAGCTGGGATCGTATAAACCTTGCTTCGCTGGTGGCACATTGTGAATCATACAATTTCGTCCCCAAGGCTCATTTTTCAAACATTCCTATTTGAAAACGGCATGCTCATGTTGATAGACCTTCGCCCGCGACTGATTTCGGGCTTTCTTGCTTCCCTTTGACAGCCAGTAATTCAAAAGCCTCAGCGAGTTCTTTTTTCTCGCTGAGGCTTTCAATCGTTTTAGTCTTTGAATTTGACCTTAACTTTTGTCACCAGCGAGGAGGCTACGTTTAGCGGCGTCCGGGGTAGCTTTTGCTGTTGCCACTGATGCCGATTTGGCTGACAGTGACAACGCAGAAAGTACCAGTTTGTTATTTCCCTTCGGAGTCGCCATTACTTCAAAACCTCTACTACAATGGTGTTTCGGGTAGGTGCAAATTTCGATATGTTATTGATTTAGTGCTATTGGAAGACGGTTACACCGCCCATAAGGTACGCGAATCAAATTGGTCAGTCCAATGAATGTTTATAATCGGTGAGATAAATTTTCATCTTGATAAGGCAGGGCGATTAAAAGCTCTGCACAAAAGACTGTCGGCCTGCGCGATTGCACAGGCCGACAGTCTTTTGTGTTAAAGCTAAGCTAACTATGGAATTAGCGGTTTGAAAAGACCGGCTTCGTGATCGTTGACGTACACTTCCAGCACTTGGAATTGCTGGGGCATCTGGCCACCGGTCGCAAAGGCGTGATTCGTCACCAGCAAGGAGCCGCGTCCATTAAAGGCAATGTTGGCTGGCGAATCGTACGGATTGATCGGTGTATTCACGGGGTTAGTGAAGCGAAAGACTTCAGCACCGTTGCTGCGCAAACCGATAATGCCGGAGCTAAACGGCGTGGCGTCCGTAACCCAAAGAACTCCCGAAGCTCCAAACGCTATGCCATCAGGCAAATCGCCGGGCGCGAAGGAATGGAAAACCTGCAAATCTCCAGCATTCGGCTTGTTCACCAGAGGCAGCGTGTAAATGTGTCCTTGTCCGTTGAAATCTATCGAAACGGAAACAAACACTTTACTGTGCTGCGGATTGATGCGAATGCCATTGACGCCAATGCTACCCGGAGCGGCTCCCGGAGCCAGACGGATGTCCTGAAACCAAATCTGTGGAGCGCCGCCGAATTTGGAATACTTCCAGATCGTCGCTTGCAGCGAATCTGTGACGTAAAGATTGCCCGCTTTGTCGAAAGCCAGATCGTTTGGCAACGGCGGAGTATCCACTGGCAATGGTGAACAAGGCGTCCCTGAAGGAACGGAATTGCAGGGCGGCAGATTCGGAATCGGAGCCCCCCAGGTTTGCTGGAACGGAGAATACCGAACGACGCCCAACTGGGTGTTCAAAACATAAAGACGGCCAAACCCGTCAATTGCCGCGCATGAATTGGCATGTTCTTGCGTCAGGTCTTCGCCGATCATGTCAACTGTTCCCAATAGCGCGCCGTTCAACGTCAGATAAACCCAGATTTTGGATGGAGTGCCGTTGCCTGCGGTGCCGAAAGTCGCCGGACCAGTCACATAGGTAAGTAAGCCGTTACGAACAATGCCTTCCGGAAAGCCCGGCTGTGGCACTTGCGCCAAAACTTTGGCTTCTCCGAAGTCCGGATCGGCAGCGTTTGCCGCTGACGACAAACCGGTTACTAAAGTCAGGGCAATGATTGTGCTGCCCAGAAACTTGCTTATAAATGATTGTGGTGTCTTCGCTGAATTCCTCATTGAATCGTCCTCCTTCAAAGGTTGGTCATTAGGTTTTGTTCTTGCCGCTTTGCTTGAGCGACTTCTCTCTGCCAACCATCAAGGCGGGAATCCGCGGCAAAAACTATCAGCCGCTCTCAAAAAAATTCTTCCTGTAATTTTTTGTTTTGGATTTCTGCTTGATTCCGAAGACGGTCCAGGGAGAATGAGACAATGGAATGTCGGGCAAACTGTGGGGCTTGTTGCATCGCACCTTCGATCAATTCACCGATTCCGGGAATGCCTGGCGGCAAACCGGCGGGAGTGCGTTGCGTGCAGTTGACGACGGACAACCGCTGCAAACTGTTTGGATTGCCAGAGCGCCCGGCGTTTTGTGTCGGCTTGCGGCCAAGCGAGGAAATGTGCGGGGAAACTGCCGAGGAAGCTTTGCAATGGCTGACCCGGCTGGAGAGTTTGACCACTCCCACAGCCGGTTCAATAGATTGAAATCTGGCGGCATTCGATTGCCCTTGTACCTGAAAAGCTGGGTTAGGGACGGGTTTTGTTGTTGTGCTTGGCTTTATAAATTTTCCGGCTGGCCTGGTTCTGTTCTTTCTGAATCTCTTTGCGTTCGGCTCCGGTAACAGTTCCGTCCGCGCGCGCTTCCCGTTTCTCCTGCTGAACATCACGCTGCTCTTTTTCCAGCTTGCGGACTTCGCCTTTTTTCAATTCACCAGAAGCGACTCCCTGCCCGATGCGTCTTTGCTGGTTGCCTTGGCGCTGCGTCGCAACCGGCGTCCTTTTTCCTGGCGTAGGCGTTGGAGTTTGCGCTCCGGCAATCACAGTCAGTCCCACAGAAATCACGAACACAAAAAGAATGATGGAAAATTTTTTCATAACTGGAATCTCCTTTATGACCGAACCTTGCCCGGTCGCTTTTGGTTTGAGTTTTCAACGGCCAAGCCGTTGAATAAAGAGTTGCGAATCCGTTGCGCTTATCAACGAGTTCGCGTTTTAGCGTTTGCCTTTTCTGGCATTAGACGAGGAAGAATTTTTATTGCTGGGTTTGGCCGCTTTGGTATTCCTGGCATTGGGTTGCTGGTTGCGGATTTTCCACCCGTCATCGGAATAGCAGGGATCACAGCAACCGCTACAAATCTGACCGGTCGGAGGTTTGACTCTTGCCTTGGATTTGCTCTGGCCCATCGCC
>CAZXHW010000275.1:0-9251 GCA_964639915.1 uncultured Heliomicrobium sp. | reverse complement strand
GCAAACAGTGAGCATTCTGTCTGGGAAGATTTTGAACACATGCGCTTGGCGCAGGAAGACATCTTGCGGTACACGGTTGACGCTTCGTGGGTGTCGCCGTCGTTTCCGGATGGGTACTGGCCGAAAGCGGAACAAGACCTAACAGAAGAAGTTTGGACGAAGTCGGTGGCTGCGTTTTTTGCCGACCTCGAAGAGTTGATCAAGCTGGCGGAAAATCCGAATGTGGATTTGACGGGGGAGATTCCTCACGGTGAAGGCGGCCACACTTACTTGCGCGAAATTCTGCTGGTTGCGGATCACAACGCCTATCACCTGGGACAGATTGTTCAAACGCGAAAAGCTCTGGGCGATTGGGGAAAGCAATAACAGCTATGGCTTTGGGATATGCAGCGTCTTGCTGATCATCAATGAACCGGAAACGAAAAACAGCAGCGCAAATAAATCCAGCCGCGCGCCAAAGAAATTGACCGGCCAAAAAGCTCCGTAATGAAACGCCAGCATCAGCAAGCCCAGAACAAACACGCTGGTTGGAATGGGCGTCCCTTCAAAGTATTTGACCTTGCCTGTTTCGTCGGCCATTTCCACCGCCGTGACGTTGTACCGCGCCAGGCGACTGATGCCGCAGGCGGCAAAGTAAATCAGGATGATTTGATCCAGCACGCTGTCCAAGCCCACGGCGAAGGCGATGGCGGCTGGCGCGACGCCAAACGAAACAGCATCGGCCAGCGAATCCAATTCGCGTCCCAGCGCCGAAGCCTGATGCCGCCAACGGGCAATCCGTCCATCCAGAACATCAAACACCAGCGCCAACGGAACTAGCAGCGCCGCTTTGTACACGTGCCAGATATCGCCGGTGCGAACGTATTTCATCGCTTCGAAAATCGCCCACACGCCGCAAAATCCGTTGCTGATCGTAAACAGATCGGCCAAATGGAAATCACGGATCATCGAAAAGTGGCGACGGCGCGGGTTGGTGTTCACATCTTTCATAGTTCTTCAGTCAACCTTACTTTCCGCCAGAATCCGGCGATAAACCTCGCGCGCGTGCTGGTAAGCCTTTTCGGCTTCCGGCCGTTCTTTGGCGGAAATCTTTGGCGCTTTCTGGCTCCAGCATTGATCCACGGCTTGCAAGCACCATTCGGCGCTTCGCCGTGAAGCGCGAATCGGTTGGCCGCCAACCGTGATGAAGATCGGGTTGGTATGCGACGAAGGCAAGATACGAAGTGCCACCCAACTGCTTTGTTCAATCGGAACGTCAAATGCGACTTCTCGAATCGCTCCGTCTGCCAGGATAGTTTTCTTCGCTACTGGCTGGCCATTAACTATTAGTTCAACTGGCACTTCGCGTGAATTGCCAATGCGCGAACGTTCCAATTCCCAGTAAGGCTTTTGATCGTAAGACAGCTTGCGAATGGCTTCATTCGGTTGTTCGTCCAGACGAGCCGCAACTTTTGCCGTCACGCGAACCGATTGCGGTTTGTCGAGTTTCAACTCGCTGCTACTGATGCCCATCGCTACCGTGTTGACCTGAAAATCTAGCAAGTGACTTTTGCCATCCGTGACATACGCTCGCCCTTCGTCCACACCCGTAACCCAATCGTTGTAATTAAGCTTGTCGAGTTTCACGTAGCTGCGCCCCAAGCCGACCCGCTCGCCGTAAATACATGGGAAATCGGTTTCGCCGCTGATACGCGTGCGGAAGCTCGTGTTAAGCGTGTGATACCAGATATTCAGTTCCCACACCGAAGGCGTATCTACCGTTGATATGAAATCCACCGCGTCGTGCGTCACGTCTACGATGTATTCATTCGCGCCGATGCCGTCGAATTTCGGCAATTCGTAATGCGGCAGCTTGTCAGTATTCATTTCCAAGCCCCAGCCGGAATGGGCAAAGCCTACGACTGCGCCTTGAGCCTTTGCCCATTGCAGAATCGGCAAATCCCACGTCGGCCAATCTTCCAGTTCTTTCGTGCCAGGATAGTTCTGATCTTTCAGCCGCAACAACACCAGATGTCCGGCATGGCTGGAAGGGAAGCCGGAAACTTCAACGTCGTACCGCATCAGGTTTTCAGGCGTCGAAAGCTGGTTGTCTTTTCCTTCGAAAAATTGCTTTTGATAGTAGTAACAAGGTCCCCAAGTCAGCACGCTTCCAATTTTCAGGTCTTCGCCAAGAATGTGGCGGATCATATCTTGAGGCAACACGCCTTGCGTCGGCGTTTCGTAATGCAGGCATCCTGCGGCGTGAATGTGATGATCGCCCGAATACCAGCCGAGCTTTGCCAGATCAATCCAGCGTTCCAGTTTGAAACTGAGCGTTTGCGGCTTGCCGGATTCGATTTTGATTGGCTGACGCTTGGTTAAGTATTCCGGGCCGCGCGTGACTTCAACCGTGTAATCGCCCGCTGGAAGTTTGATCTGTTCGCCGTCGGTTCTGTAAATCTGCGGATGAAAATCGAAATCCGGTGCCAGCCGTTTGGTTTGCAGCGGGTACACGTGACCTTGCGCATCGCGAATGATGAATGAAGCCGTTGTCGGGCGTCCGAGTTCGTCTTGTACTTTCAGCTTGATGTCCATCGCGGGGCGGCTGCTGAAAAGTATGTCCGTATCGTTGCGAAAGCCGATGTCTTGCGAGCCTTGCCCAACGTTGAATCCAATGCGGGCTTCGCGCTTGCCCGCGTCCCGGCTGTAAAGCTGGATGATTCGATATTCCAGTTCCAAACCTGACAACTGAGGCTTCATTGGCGGTTTGTCGAACATCGCCAAATCCATCCAGCGATCGCGCACGTCTCGTTCAGTAATGGTTTGCTGCGGGCGCGGGCTGGTGCTGAATTTGGCCGGGCCGCGCGAAAACACTTTTTCCGCATTCAGACTTACGGCTTTAAGTTGCGCGGTCACACCGGCTTCGTTGCGGACTTTGACCAGAAACGTTCGCCAGCCGCTTTCAACCAGTTCAGGCTTAGCAATGCCTTGCGTGACTTTGACGCGGCTTTCGGGATTGATGTGAACGTCCAGCAGGCAGTACCGATCCAGCACGTCCTGAATTTCGCGACGTGCTTTGGTGTCGTCAGTGGAGCTACTAGCGCGTTCCAGGGCTTGTTTGTCGGCAACGGAAAATGGAGCGCCTAAATAGTCTGTTGCTTCAATCAATCGTCTGACTTGTGCATTTAATGGCTGAAGTTCCACTTGCTGGACTTTCACCAGTTGCTGGGCGGAACTTGAAAACGACAGGGACAGAATCAGAATTGGCGCGAATTTGAGGTAACGCATTTGGCCTCCTGCAAACTCTTCAACAAATCATTGCCGGTTGCTGTAAACGGATTTTTCTCCGATGGTGGCGATTTTGAACATTTCAATGTTCACTGCGCTTTTCACTTTATCGAACTCACGGTCGGCCGTGAAGAGAAAGACGCGCTTGTCGCCTCGCCAAAGTTCAGCAATTTCTTTGTCGCCGATGAACACTTGCGGCGCGTCAGGATAATACGAACCGAATTCCAGCCCGGTCATTCGCCCGTTCAGCAGCAAAACTTTTTGCGGCAGGTAAAACCCAATGCTCGATCCCAGGTAATATTCTCCATTGATGACAACGACATCGCCCGGCGCCAGTCGCTGTTTGATTTCTGTCGCCAGACCTTTCGACGACAAATAGGGATCGAACATCCCCAAGGCCATGTGTGCGAAGTAAATAAAACAAGCAATGGCAACAGCCGTCAGACAGGAAGCGTGGAGGGGTTTTTGCTTCCAACGAAACAGGAATGCCGCGATAAGACCCAGCCCCAAAGAAACCGCTGCACCTGCGGCGGGCACTCTCAGCAAAGCAAATGCTTTGGTTGTCAGATCCGACATATGGCCCAGCGCCAATTTGTAATTTTCAGGGTGATACGTCAGTGCCTGGGAAATGTCTGCGGGAGGAATGACGTCCCAAGAAAGCCAAAGCAGGTAGGCCAAGACAGTGCCGACGGCTAATCCCAAAAACGCCAGTAAAGCCTGACCACCACCAACCCAGCGGGACAATTCTTTTTCGCCACGAGCCAAACCTGTTCCCGCCAATAGCGCCAGCGCCGGATACGCTGGAAAGGTGTAATACTCTTGCCGAGTGGAAAACGAAAAGAATCCGATTACGACCAATACCCACAGCCAGGCAAATAACCGAAGCTGATCTTCACGCTCGACGGGGCGCCACAGATTGCGAATGCGCTGGGCCGCCAGCGGCAGGAAAACGCTGAAAGGGAATAACCAAACCAAATGCAACAACCAGAAACTGGCCAACGGAACTGTGTCGTAATCCACCGGATAGCGTTTTCCCAAATAGCGCAGGAAGTGTTCGTTGATGAAGTAAAACCAGAAGAATTTGTCGTTGCGCCAGATTGCCAGCGCATGCCAGGGTACGGCAATCATCAGAAACAACAGCACACCGCTGATTGGACGCATCTGCCACAATCTTCGCCAGCCATTGGTCAGCAATACAAACGCAAATAGAACTCCGCCGGGAAACACAATTCCAATCAAGCCCTTGGTCAGCACAGCCGCAGCCATGCAAGCGTAAAACACATAAACCCAGCGTGAATCCAGTTCGTCAAAGTAAACTTTCAGGAAAAAGTAAAACGCTGTGGCCAGGAAAAAGGAAAGAATGACTTCGGGGATCATAACGCGCGTAAATAGATACACACCCAATCCCGAAGCCATGGCGAGTCCCGAATAAAACCCTGCTCTCGCCCCTCCCATCCAAGCACCAAAGAAATAGACGATGACAACCAGCAACATGGCGCCGATAGCCAGTGGCAGTCGGGTAGCAAATTCCGTGAAACCAAAAATTTTGTACGACAGCGCAGTCGCCCAATACATCAGCGGCGCTTTTTCCAGATAACGAATGCCGTTGATATGAAGTGTTACCCAATCTCCACGCTCAACGATTTCGCGCGCGGCTTCAGCGTGGCCTGCGTCCGCATCGTCCTGCAAAGAAGGGCTCCAAGCGCTGCCGACATAAATCAGCGCCGTCAGCAAAAGAAGCAAAAGCAGATGTGTTTGGGCAGGTAATTGGTCGAATTTTGTGTGAGAAGCAGAGGTAGCAAACTTAGTCATCAATTTTGAATTCAGTGTTGGCAATAAATCTGTTGAAAGTCAGTTTCTTATATCGCGCCGCCAAAAAAGCTACGAAAACTTGAAATGTTTGGATTTCACGGTTTGGAAAACGCAGAAAGATTACCGGGTCAGGACATAAACTGAAAGAGGTTGAAAATAACCTTCTGGCTGGCAGACAGAAATGTTGAATTGGGTCTTTGAGGTGACAATTTTGTTGGGGTTGGTTGGGGCTTCTTGTTGGTGCTTTGCGGCTAGACCTACAAAATTGTGCTGTCGAAATTTCAAACTCACAGAATTGTGGCTTTCCTGGTTTTACCAATTTTCTATTCAATAGGGTAGTAAACGGTGAATCTTCAATGGTTGCCTCAGTTAAAGAGACTATGCTGGGCTGATCGTGCTTCTGGCATCGGCATTGCTCTGTTCAAGGCGAGTTCAACACACAATGCAAATCAACTTGGCGACAATCGAACAACACGCAGGGGAAAAGCTGCGGCGCATCGAAAAGCTACCCAGCGCTGTTGACCGATTGGCTGCGCTAAAGAAGTTTTTGAAAATCGAAACGCAGCGTCTGCATCTGCGCCATCGTTTTGGCATCAGCGGATCGCAAATTGTTGCAGCGCGTTCATTGGTCGTTGATTTACTGATCCATCGCATTGCTCGATTGGCAGTTGAAGACCGGTTGGGTGGAGCGGTTGACGCAGGGAATTTCGCCATCATCGCTTTGGGCGGGTATGGACGCCAGGAATTGTCACCGCAATCCGATATTGATGTGATGTTTCTTTATAAAGGCCGCCGCGAAGCCGAGCGCGCAGCCAAATTAAGCGAAGCAATTTTATATTCATTGTGGGACGTTGGATTTAACGTCGGTCACAGCGTTCGTTCGATGGCCGAATGTTTGTCGGCTGCGAAAGAGGATGTGGTTTCGCGCAATTCCATGATTGAAGCCCGTTTGTTGTGGGGAAGTCAGGAGTTGTTTGAAGAGTTGGTTGAACGACTGGACGAAGAGATTTTTGACAAAAAGAAGCGTGAATTGCTGGATGAATTGCTGGTCGAGCGTCAGGCTCGGTACAACAAATTTGGCGATGCTGCTTGTTTGCAGGAACCGAATGTCAAAGAAACTGCTGGCGGTTTGCGCGATTTGCACGAATTGGTTTGGGCTTCGCGGGTGACATTCGGCACGACTTCGGTCGCTGGGTTGGCCGAATCTGGTGTGCTGGCAGAGCGCGATTCCAAAGCAATCAATGCTGCCTATGATTTTTTGCTGCGTGTGAGAAATGAGATTCACTTTTTGACGAATCGTAAAAGCGATTTGCTCTCTTTGGATTTACAGCAACAGATTGCGCGCAATTTGAATTACGCCGACACGCCGCAACAGCAAGCCTCAGAGCTTTTTATGCGCGATTACTACCTGCATGCGCGGAAGTTGCATCGTCTGGCCGAAGCTTACTTACAGCGCTCGACACAAAAGCAGGAAAAGAAAGGATGGTTTTCACGAGCGCGGGGAAACTTCAAAACCAGTGCTCTTGCTGCCGCAACAGGCGGTTTTGTAATGCGGGACGGAGAGCTTGATCTGGCCGAAGCGACAGAAAAGCTGGATGGTCGGCAAATGATGCTGGCGTTTGGCTATGCTCAGGCAACAGGCGCGCGGCTCAGTTCAGCCTTGCAGGAAACAGTGCAGGCTTCATTGCCCAACGTCAATCGAACGTTTCGTGCTGCGGCTGAAACCACTGAATCTTTTTTGAAGATGTTACGCGTGAAGGGAAAAGTCGCTGCCGGATTACGGCTGATGCACGACATGGATTTTCTGGGCAAATATCTGCCCGAATTTGGACGCGTCACCTGCATGGTACAGCACGATCTTTATCATCGGTTTACGGTGGACGAACACACGCTACGAACCATTGAAGCGCTGGACGAACTGGCAAATTCTCGCAGCAAACAGGTTGAACGCTATCGAAACGTCTACAACCAGATTAACGATTTGGCGGTTTTGCACCTGGGGATGCTGATGCACGACATCGGCAAGGGCTTGGGAGGCGGACACACAGAAAAAGGCGTCGAGATTACCAAAAAGCTCTGTGCGCGATTGCAGCTTGAAGAAAAGATGGCTGAACAGGTGGTCTTCCTGGTTCGCCAACATCTGCTGATGTCGCACATTGCGCAGCGCCGGGACCTGAGCGACGAAAAGGTGATCAACGATTTTGCTGCCCAGATGGGAACGGTTGAAAACCTGAATCTGCTTTGCATGCTTACATTTGGAGACATTCACGGTGTTGGTCCGGGAATGTGGAATG
This sequence comes from uncultured Heliomicrobium sp., assembly GCA_964639915.1. Classification (GTDB taxonomy): domain Bacteria; phylum Acidobacteriota; class Blastocatellia; order RBC074; family RBC074; genus RBC074. The sequence goes on along the minus strand of CAZXHW010000275.1, from coordinate 1,878 downwards.
AATGGAAAGATGCGCTGATCTGGGAACTGTACACAAAAGCACGTGGCGTTCTGCTTCCCGAAGAAGGCGAAAGCGAAACAGAGCCTTTGCGGCAACGCATCGCGCGAATGCTGGGAAGTGAAGTGGATTCGGATGAAGTTCGCCGACATTTCAAATTGCTGCCTGACGATTATGCGCGTTTCACGCCGCCGCAAGCGATTATTGAACACATTCGATTGGCAGCTTCGCTGAATTCCAGGTTGATCAAAACCGGTTGGCGGGCAAACACGCAAACGCGTTCGACGGATTTGCATCTGGCCGCGCGCAACCGGCGAGGGGTGTTTGCCGCTGTTGCCGGAGCGTTGACGGCACAAGGCGTCAACATCCTAAGCGTGCAACTCAACACACGCGCTGATGGTGTGGCAATTGATTCTTTCAAAGTGCGCGATTCCGCTGGCGAGCCGATCAACGATCCGGCGCGCTGGGAGCAAATTGATCTTGCATTAAAACGCGCGCTGAGCGGCGAATACGACGTTGCCGCATCTGTTGAAAAAAGGCTTCGCGCACAAACGAGTTCCAAGTTTTCATCACGGCGCAAGATGCTGAAAGCCGCGCCGACACGCTTTAGCTGGGATAATTATTCATCAAATAAGAGCACAATTCTGGAAGTGATGACGGAAGACAGGCTGGGCTTGGCTTACAAGATTGCCAGCACTCTGACGGCACTCGACCTGGATATAGTGTTCGCAAAGGTAGCGACCGAAAAGCATCTTGCGCTGGACATCTTTTACGTGACGAACGCGACGGGTGAAAAATTGGCTGATGACGTACTGCCAACAATCGAAGACGCGCTTCGCCTTACTCTCAACGAACAGAACCACGAAACCTCATCTACGAAGAACATGAAACCATACGAGGCTGTCAAAAAAGTCTCGTGAAACGTTGCCTGACTACGTAGTTGAAATCTTCCAAAGGGAAATTGTCATGAAACCACTTCACAAGCTGGGATTTTTGTTTACGAAACTCGCAGTTTTACCCATAGGTCTGATTTTGATGACCCTGTCGGTGCTGGCGCAGACGCCCACGGTTGAAGAGCGGCTGGCCGCTGCCGAAACCGCCGTCAAAACAGCACAAACTGCTGGCGATAATGCCTGGATGCTGGTCTGTTCAGCCTTGGTGCTGATGATGACCGGGCCTGGACTGGCGCTCTTTTATGGCGGTCTGGTGCGCAAAAAGAACGTGCTGGCCACGATGATGCAAAGCTTCATTATGATGGCCGTTATCACCGTCGTTTGGGCAATTTGCGGCTACAGTCTGGCGTTTGCCAAAGGCTCGCCATTTCTGGGCGGATTCGATTTCCTCTTTTTGAAGGGCGTCGGAGCTGATCCTTCCGCATATGCTGCGACGATTCCGGCTCAAACATTCATGGTTTACCAGTTGATGTTTGCCATCATTACGCCCGCGCTGATTACTGGCGCTTTCGCCGAACGTATGAAGTTTACAGCGATGTTGTTGTTCTGCACGCTGTGGGCGTTGGTTGTGTACTTCCCGCTGGCTCATATGGTTTGGGGCGACGGCGGATTTTTGAATGCTTTCCTGGGCGGCAAAGTTCCGGCGCTGGATTTCGCTGGCGGTACCGTCGTTCACATCTCATCGGGATTTTCGGCTCTGGTCTGCGCCATCTACCTGGGCAAACGCGTCGGGTATCCAAAAACTCCGTTTGCGCCGCATAGCTTGGTGCTGTCTGTGATCGGCGCCTGTTTGCTGTGGGTTGGCTCGTACGCCTTTAACGCGGGCAGCGCGGTGGACGCAGGTTCGAAGGCTTAAAGCGCCTTCGTTGCGACGCATTTCGGTTCGGCAGCAGCAGCGCTTGGTTGGTTCCTGGTTGAATGGATTCGT
>CAZXHW010000274.1:0-9271 GCA_964639915.1 uncultured Heliomicrobium sp. | reverse complement strand
GCGGCAGCATCACGACTACAACCACCTTTATCAGCTCCACACAGTTGAAGGTGCAGGCGTCCATCGCTTCAAACGCCTTCACGACAACACGCAACGTGATTGTCGTCAATCCGGGTGGAGCATCCGTGACGAAAACGTTCGCCTTTTCGGTCCTTCCCTAAAAGCGTCAAAAACTTTTCGCCCACGAAAAAGCATCAGCCCGCCGAAGTTCAAACTTCGGCGGGCTGATGCTTTTCTTTCTGCTCAATTTTTACGGCGCGAAATAACCGACCAGGTCCATCACCAAATCCGTCGTGCTGGCGGCGTAGCGTTTGAAGGCTCCGTCATTTCCAAGTCCGACTGTGAAGTGGCGGTTGAAGGTGATGCCGGTTCGGTAGTTCGATGTGGCAATAAACGGTTGATTCGCATCACTCGGCCAGAATGTCAGGTAGCCATTTGCCGTCGCATTCATCACCGTCGCATTGCCGACCACGGCTTGTGCAGATGCCGGAACGTTCGTGCAAGCGCCGGTCGCCGTTTGCGTGTAGCTCGCGCCTCCGGTCATCGGAGCGTTCGGCGTGAAGCATCCGGTTTGTCCCGCTTGCGTATCCAGCAATCTTGACGGCCCGGCCAATGCGTTGAACAGCAAGCCTTGGCCATTGCTGTCATTCAACTGCGTCGAGTAATAGCCAGTCACGTCCACCACCAGATCGGTTGTTGAAGCCACATACATATTGAACTGGCCGCTCAGCGACAGTCCCACCATAAACGGAGAGTTCAGGTTCACGCCCGGCTGGAAGTTCGCGCTGGCGATCAGCGGACGTGCTGCGTCAGTTGGATACAACGTCAAGAAACCGTTGGCTTGCGGGCTGACGGTCGTTGCGTTGCCCGTTAGAGCTTGTGCTCCGGCGGGAATCAATACGCCATCGCACGTCGTCGTGCCGATTTGCGAAGTGGTTGAATCGCCTTGCAGGGCAGCTCCCGGCGTGAAACAAGCGGAAGCTCCTTGCCGTGTGTCGAGCAACCGCACCGGCTTTGGCAGCGGATGGAAATACAAGCCGCTCGCGGAAGGCGGCGCGTAATAGCCTGTGATGTCTACCACAATGTCCGTGTCCGAGCTGACAAAGATTTTGAACGCGCCGTCGCTCGCTCCAAGCCGCACAGTGAACAAACTATTCAAAATCTGATTTGCGGCAAAGTTTGAATTTGCCGAATCGGGCTTGGCGATGTCGCTTGGGTAAAGCGTGAAATACCCTCCGCCGGATTGCACCGAAGTCGCATTGCCGACGAGCGCCGCCGCGTTCGCGGGAATCGTCAAGCCATCACAGGTTCTGCCGGCAGCCGTCTGATGACGAGATGTGTTGCCTGGAATCCTGGCCGCAGGCGCGTCACATCCCGGCTGACCGATTCTGGTGTCGAGTAAGCGCACCGGATGCGCCAGCGGATAAAACTGCAAGCCGCCATTGGTCACCGTCAGCGTGAAGCTGGCATCCGTCGTGGAACCGCAATTGTCAGTGGCGCGGATAATGACCGAGTAGCTGCCTGGCGGCGACGCATTGCCGACGCTCACCTGGCCGCTATTATTGACCGCGATTGTGCCGCCAAAAGCTGGCGTCACGTTTTGTACCGCGATGTTCGTGATGGTGCCGTCGTCGCTTGGCCCGGTGAGCGGATTGATCGTGGTCGAAGCTCCCTGGCTGACCCCAGCCGCTGCATACGTCAGCGTCGGCTGTCTGTTGAAGTTGATGACCACGGTATCGGTCGAAGCCGTGCAAGGCGCATTGCTGATCGTCCAGCGCAAGGTGTAGTTCGTACCGGCCACGCCCGTGAAAGCCGACGCGGGATTCGACGCTGTGGTCACTGTGCCGCCTGCTCCGCTGATGATCGTCCACGCTCCAGCGCCAACCGTTGCCGCGTTCGCCGCCAAGGTCGTTGATGTGCCGCAGACCGTTTGATCTGGTCCGGCGTTCGCTGTCGTTGGGTTCGCCCGCAAAGTGATGACGATGTCATCCGTCGAAGCCGCACAGGGCGCATTGCTGATCGTCCAGCGCAAGGTGTAACTCGTTCCCGCCACGCCTGTGAATGCCGAAGTCCGGCTGGATGGCGTCGTCACACTTCCGCCTGCTCCGCTGACGATTGTCCACGCTCCGGTGCCGACAGTTGGTGCGTTCGCCGCCAATGTCGTTGATGTGCCGCATACTGTTTGATCCGGCCCCGCGTTCGCCGTCGTTGGGTTCGCCCGCAAAGTGATGACGACGTCATCCGTCGAAGCCGCACAGGGCGCATTGCTGATCGTCCAGCGCAAGGTGTAGCTGGTGCCCGCCACGCCAGTGAAAGCCGAAGTTCGGCTGGATGGCGTCGTCACGCTTCCGCCCGCACCGCTGACGATTGTCCACGCTCCCGTGCCGACAGTTGGTGCATTCGCCGCCAACGTCGTTGACGTGCCGCAGACCGTTTGATCCGGCCCGGCGTTCGCTGCCGTGGGCAGTTGCGACACCGTCACGGTTACTGTGCCGCTATTCGTGATGGGGCAATTGTTGGCGTCCTTGCTACCCGCCGCGACCTGATAGCTGGTTGTAGCGCCGGGCGTGACAGGGAACGTGAACGTCGGCCCGTTGCCAGTTTGCGTCCCTCCGCCATTGGTCAAGGTGACAGTGTACGGCGCTGCGCCGCCGCTGACCGAGACCGTGACGTTGGCGGCTTGGGTCGCGCAAATCGTTCCGCCTCCACCCACTGCCCCGGTCGTAGAACACTGATTTTCATAAGCTCCCATATCCACTGTGCCACCGAACAACCGCACGAAGCCTGCGCCGCGCTGATCAGTGGTCAGGTTGAAACCAAGGTTGTTGCTGGCGCAATTGTTCGTCGTCACGCAATTAGCGCCTACGTTAATGGCCGGACTGCCCACAAGCAACGCCTGGGTCGGCGTCTGGCCTCCGTTGTCGGCCAGCGGGCCGAGCAGCGGATCAGTGTTGATCTTGTCGGTGGGTTGATTGAGCAAGCCGCCGCCGTTGTCGCTGGTCAAATTATTGCCAAGTGAAGTCAGGCTACCGCCATTCACTCCCAAGTTCACGCTCTGGTTGTTGGCCACGATGGTGTTGCGCAGGCGCGCGATTCCGCCACTCACAAGAATGCCACTGACTGATCCGGGGGCGGAGGAGACATGCCTGTTGCTGGTAATGGTGCAGTTGATCGCCTCCAGCACGCCGGTAGTGAGAATGCCGCCGCCGCCCCTGCTGCCAAAGTTGTCATTGATGGTGCAATTGCTCAAACGCAGCGTGCCTCCACCAAAGCTAATCCCGCCTGCCGTGTTGAAGGAAGTATTCCCGCTGAAAGTACAGCCCGTAAAAACTCCGTCCGCGCCCAGCACAACCCCGCCCCCAAAGAGCGCTTGATTTCCTGCGATGACACAATCCGTCAGCGTCAGCGGGCTGGAACTGAAGATGCCACCGCCAATACTCCCACCAACTCCGTTTTGGACGCCATTGGTGATAGTCAACCCTCTCATAACGATATTCAGTCCGCCATTCGGAATCGTGAAGATGCGGTATTCGCTGTTCGTATTGCGCCGCACCGTGAGCAGCTTAGCGCCGGGGCCGGTGATGGTCAGGCTGCTAATGATGTCGGGCAAGGCGCCCGTCAGGTTGATCGTGCCCGTCACGCTGAAATTGATCGTCAGCACTGCACAAATCCCAAGGGCATTGGCTTCCATCAGCGCCGCGCGCAAGGTGCAATTGCCCGCGCCATCAGCGCACACCTGATTTCCCGGATTGGCGTCCGGTGTATCGCCCAGTGAGTTGACGGTAAACGTCGTCGTCAGGCAAGGCAGGAGTGTGACCGTGAATGGGGCAGTGTTGCTGGGGCAATTGGTCGCGCTGGCGCTCAAGGTCAGTGTCGCATTGTAAGTCCCTGTCGGCGCTGTGCCTGGGATGGTCAAAACGATGGGCGAAGTCGGCAGCACCGCGTTCGTCACATCCGCGAAGCCCACCGCATTGGCCGCCGCGTTGTAATCAATGCTGTACCGATTCGGATTACCGGTGGCGGTGTAAGGCAGGTTCGCGCTCAATGCTCCCCCGACAACAGAAGGATTCGTCCCCGGTGTGACCGTCATGGTCGGGCAAATGTTGAAGGCATTCGAAGTCGCGCCCGTCAGGCCGTTGCTGCTGGCGGTGAGCGTATAACCAGCCCCCGCCTGATTGACGGTCAGGTTGTTGAAAGTTGCTACGCCAGCCACCGCCGCTCGGCTGAGTGTGCCGCCCAGCGTCGCGCCACCGGGGTTCGCGCCCAACGCCAGGCTGATGGTCGCCGTCGAAGCCGTGACCACGTCACCGGCTTCGTCCATCACTCTTACAGTAACGGCGGGCGCGATGATGGCGTTCGGCGTAGTGCCCGTGGGTTGTACGCCGAAGCTCAAATAGGAGGGTACGCCACTCCGCCCTTCAAAAGCACCGATGTCCACGGCGCTGCCGCCCAATCGCGGAAAGCCTGCGCCGCGCTGATCGGTGGTCAGGTTGAAACCGAGGTTGTTGCTGGCGCAGTTGTTGGTCGTCACGCAATTGGCGCCTGCGTTAAGGGCCGGGCTGCCCACAAGCAGCACATGGGTCTGCGTCGGGCCGCCGTTGTCGGCCAGCGGGCCGAGCAGCGGATTCGTGTTGATCTTGTCGGTGGGTTGGCTGAGCAAGCCGCTGCCATTGTCGTTCGTCAAATTATTGCCGAGTGAAATCAGGCTACCGCCATTCACCACAAGACTGGTGTTGAACAAGAGGGTGTTGCGCAGACGCGTGGTACCGCCTATCACACTCAGGCCGTTGTTGTCGGCAAGGGTGCAATTGACCACCTCCACAGTGGCACCGGCAGCAAGAATACCGCCGTTATTCAAAGACGACCGACTACTATTGTTAGTGATAGTGCAATTGCTCAGGCGCAGCGTACTTCCAAAAAAGCTGATCGCGCCACCATCGTTGGGGGAAGAATTGCCGTTGAAGGTACAGCCCGTAAAAACTCCGTCACCGCTCAAGTATACCCCTCCGTGCCTAAACGCATTGTTCCCAACGATGGCGCAATTCGTCAGCGTCAGGTTGCTCAAACTTTTGATGCCGGCTCCTTCTTCGTTAGCAAGCGCGCCACCGCGGATGGTCAGGCCGCTGATGGCGATATTCAGCCCGGGATTGGGGATGTGGAAGATGCGGAATGCGCTGCTCGCGGGGTTTCGCACGGTGGTGAGCAACTTAGCGCCGGGGCCGGTGATGGTCAGGCTGCGAGTGATGTCGGGCAACGCCGCCGTCAGAATGATCGTGTCTGAACCGGCGGGCAGGTTGAATACGATCGTGTTGCCCGCCGCAGTGCCTGCCACGCAATCGGTCGAACCGGATTGATTCGCGCCGTTGGCATTCAATATGGCTTCACGCAAGGTGCATTGACCGTTGTTGGCAAGCGCGCCATCAGCGACGCTGTTGACAGTGATAGTAGCCAGCGGAGCCATCATTTTCGCGGCGGCAGACTGGGCAAACTGGTTGGATTGCCAGAGCGCAAAGCCGACCGCCAGGCAAAGGGCAAAGAGAATTGCAATCAGGTGTCGTTTCATCTTGGTCATTTTGGGATTCTCGGTGTTTAGGTGTTCGTGGAGACGCAGACATTTGCCGCCCCAAACAATGAGGGTTGATCTCAGGTTGAAATCAGCCGCTGCCGCACTTCCAACAGGTTTTCTTTCAGCACATAACCGCACGCGCCAGCGGCTTCGGCGGCGGCCCGTACGCCGGGATCGTCGTAGCCGGTCACAATGACAATGCGCGCGTTTGGGTCGTCGCCGATGATTTGCCGCGTGGCTGCCAGCCCGTTCAAACGCGGCATTTGCCAATCCATCAACACCCAATCCGGCTGGAAGACGCGATAGAGCGCCACAGCCTCGTCGCCGTCGGCGCATTCACGGATGTCTTCCGCCAAATCTGCCAACAAGCGCCGTATCACTTGGCGCATCACAGGGTTGTCTTCCACGATCAGGAGTTTCATCGCCGACATCGTTTCCGCCTTTCGTCAACGTTCTGACGCGCAGTATCTTCGGCGAAGCAGCGCCCGCTGAGTATTGGTGGCGCTACCCATTTTTATATGGGTGGGAGTACCCACAGGACTTTTTTATTTGTCATTTTCCATTGTTCATTTTTGATTTGTCATTGCAGAAAGCAGGCACACAACTCCCCGGGCAAATGGCAAATGGCAAATGGCAAATGATACCGCGTGGCTACAGAAGTTGGCTTTTGTTATCGAGGGCGAATTTGAGCAGCGCATTGCTGCCGCGCAATTCAAGTTTGGCGCAGATGTTTTCGCGGTGGCGTTCAACTGTGCGCGGGCTGATGAACAGCAATTCGGCAATTTCGCGCGTGGTCTTTTGGGCGGCGATCAAGCGCAGCACGCGCATTTCGGTCGGCGTCAGATCAGCCAGCGTAGGCTTTTGTTCCTGCAACGCGCGGGCACGGCTGCCGCGGTTCACTAGAAAAGCGGAGAGTTGCGGGCTGATGAATTTGCCGCCCGCCGCGACCGTGTTGAGGCAAGCGAGGATTTCTTCGACGGCGCTTTCTTTGAGCAGGAAACCATCCGCGCCTAGGTCGAGCGCCGTGTTGAAGGTCGCTTCGTCGTGCTGCATCGTCAGGAAAACGACGCGCGTCGGCAATCCGTGTTGTTGCAGAGCGCGGGCAACTTCCATGCCGTTCTGTTGCGGCATATTCACGTCCAGCAGGGCGATGGCCGGTTGCAATTCCCGAATCCGTGCCAGCGCCTGTGCGCCGTCGGCGGCTTCCTCCAACACGTGGAAGCGCGCATCGCTGCTGATAACCATCCGCAAGCCGCGTCGAAATACGGGGTGGTCGTCCGCGATCAGCACCGTCGTCGGCTGAATCGTCGTGGGGTTATTGTCCATGCGTCTTGTCCTGCAAAGTAATCTGGATTTTCGTGCCTTGCCCCGGCGTCGTTTGCAATTGGAACGCGCCGCCCAATTGCCGCGCGCGTTCGGCCAGCCCTTTCAATCCGAAGCCGCCGCGTTGTGGCAACTCCGCCGGGTCGAAACCGCGCCCGTTGTCTTCCATCGTCAACCGCACTGTGTCCGCGCCGCGCTCAATCACGATGGCGGCGCGCGTGGCCTGGGCGTGTTTGATGATGTTATTCAACCCTTCCTGCACCAGGCGGAAGAACGTCACTTCATCAGCGGGCGGCAAGACACCGTCGAGCTGCGCGATCTCCAGCCGCAATTCCAAGCCTGCTGCTGCAGCCGCCTGTTCGCACATGAATTTCAGCGTCTGGCTGAGGCCAATGGTTTCGAGTTGATGCGGGCGCAGGTTGTTGATGATCTCGCGCACTTCCTTGAGCGATTGCAAGGCGGTCTCGGAAATCTCCTGCAACTGCTCACGCACGGGCGCCGCCGGCTCTGTGAAATTCAAGCCGAGCGCTGCCCAGTTTTTGATGATGATCAGATTCTGCCCTAATCCATCGTGCAACTCGGCGGCGATGCGTTTGCGTTCGGCTTCCTGCGATTCGATCAACTGTTGCGCAAAGGCTTGTTGCGCCGCTTGACGCTCTTCCAACTGATTAACGCGGTAGCGAAAACCGCCGAGCAATAAACCAAAAACGGCCAAGGCGCTCAACGTCACAAACCACCAGGTGCGATAAAATGGCGGCACGATCTGAATGCGCAAGCGCGCGCCCTCTTGATTCCACACTCCGTCGGCATTCGCCGCGATCACGTGAAAGGTGTAAGCGCCCGGCGCCAGATGCGAAAAATATGCCGTGCGCCGCGTACCGGCGTCTATCCAATCGGCATCCGCACCTTCCAGTTTGTATTTGAACCGCAGGTTTTCGGAATTGATGAAACTCAGCGCCGTGTATTCAATCTCGAAATTTTCCAGACCCGGCTGAATGTAGATTGCGGATTGCGGAGCGCCTGCGGCAGGCTGGATGCGGATTGCGGATTGCCAGGCATCGCCCGTGAGAGCTTCATTGTTGATTTTCATCTGCTCGATCACGACGGGCGGCGGTTGCCTGTTGACGCTGACGGTGGCGGGATCAATCACGGCCACGCCGCCCATCGTCGGAAACCAGAGCTTGCCATCGCGCGCCCTGATGCCGGCAGGCCAGCGTCCGCCGTTGCATTCGACATTGTCCATGCCATCGCCTTTGCCAAAGGCTACAGAGACGATGGCTTGGCTTTTGCCGTCTGCGAAATCGTTCAGCTCCTGTTTGCGCACGCGGTAAATGCCGCGATTGCAACTCATCCACAACCAGCCGAAATCATCTTCCAGGATTTGAAACACCCCGCTGTCAAACAGTCCATCGCGCACCGTGTAACGCGTGAATTTGCCGTCCTTGAAACGTCCCAGGCCACTGTCATAAGTGCCAATCCAGAGTGTGCCGTCGCCATCCTGTTTCAGCGCCCGCACGGTATCGCCCGGCAGCCCATCCTGCTCCGTCCATTTGGTGAACCTGCCATCCTTGAAATGTGTCAACCCGCCGTAACTGCCCAGCCAAAGGCTTTTCCCCGTCTGGTCGCGCACGTCGCCGATAATGACTTTGGTGTCATCGCCGGCCAACCCGTCCTTGGTCGTAAAATAGGTGGGTACGCCATTCAGGTAGCGTATGACACCGCCCTGTGTGCCGTACCACATCGCGCCGTCCTGGTCTTCGTTCATCGTCCAGCAAGGGCCAGTTGGGAAAATGGGCGAATAAAAGGGATTGCCAACCAAATGTCCATCCCGAAGCTGCATCCACCCGCTGCTCCACAGCCGCCCCGCGCGATCTTCGAATAGCGAAGTATTGGGAGGATGGCGAGGATGCGGGCCAGCGGCTTTGGTGAACGCGCCATTCTGAAACCGAAACAGCCCATCGAAGGCGCTCCCCAGCCAGATGGTTCCGGCGCGATCTTCCAGCAGTGGATACACTTCGGCTGCCGTAAGCCCCTGAGCCGAGCCGTAAGCTGTGACGGTTTGGCGGCGTACGCGGAACAACCCATTGCGAAGCGTGCCAAACCAGTAATTGCCTTCCCGGTCAGCGTAGGCTACGAAAATTTCCAATCCATCAGGAGGCTTTGTTGCCAGCGGATGTTTTTTTCCGGATTCAGGGTCAGTCAGCCAGAGCGCGCCGTTGTCGGCGATTGTCAGCGCCTGCAACGGCAGCCGCCCGGGCACCAGTTGCTGTTTTTGTTCAGGTGACCCACCTCCCGTTCCGTCAATACTGATTTCCCTGACGATCTCTTCCGGTAAGCTCTGTTCTCTGGAATAGGTTGTAAAGCGCCCATGCCGCAACTGCG
>CAZXHW010000273.1:0-9275 GCA_964639915.1 uncultured Heliomicrobium sp. | reverse complement strand
GTGCGGCTCAGAATCCGCACCGTGGAATTGTCCTGCTGTGCGCCGTAAATACGGTACGGGAATTCGCCATCCAGTGCGACTCGGTAAAATTGGCCAGTGGCTTGATCCTGCGCGCTCCAACTGACGCCACCGTTGAAACTGACGTTTGCGCCGCCGTCGTTGGCTTCGATCATGCGATTCGGATCGTTCGGCGCAATCCACAGATCGTGATTGTCGCCGTGCGGGGGATTGAGCGTTGTGTAAGTCCGCCCTCCGTCAATGGATTTGTGAAAGCCGACATTCAGCACATACATCGTGTCTGCGTTTTTCGGATCGGCATAAATGTGCGTGTAATACCAAGCGCGCTGGCGCAGGTTACGGTCGGCACTTACGCGCGCCCAGGTCGCTCCGGCGTTATCGGAGCGAAACACGCCGCCTTCTTCCGCTTCGACAATGGCGTAAACGCGGTCGGAATTCGCGGGCGAAACGACCACGCCGATGCGGCCAAGCGTGCCTTTGGGCATTCCGGTGTTGCGGGAAATATCCGTCCAGGTGTCACCGCCGTCGGTTGTTTTCCACAAACTGCTGTCCGGGCCACCGCTTTCCAAACTGTAAGGCGTGCGTTTGGCTTCCCAGATCGAAGCAAACAACACGTTCGGATTCGACGGGTCCATGCTCAAATCAACGGCTCCGGCTTTGTTGGATTTGAACAGCACTCGCTCCCAGTTTTTGCCACCGTCTTTGCTGCGGAAAACGCCGCGCTGTTCGTTGGCTCCGGCTGCGTGACCCATTGCGGCGACATAAACGATGTCCGGATTTCTCGGATGAACTTTGATGCGCCCGACGATGCGGCTGTCTTCCAGCCCAATGCGTTTCCAGGTTTTGCCAGCGTCAACGGATTTATACACGCCGTCGCCGTGCGAGAAATTGCCGCGAATGCAGCTTTCGCCCATGCCGACATAAACTACGTTCGGATCGGATTCGCTGACGGTGATGGCTCCGACCGTGCCTGTGCCGAAAGGCTGACCGTCGGAAACCGGAATCCAGTTTTCTCCGCCGTCGGTCGTTTTGAAAACTCCGCCGCCCACACTGCCGAAGTAATAAACATTCGGCTGCGAAGCGGAACCGGCGACGGCGACGGAACGTCCGCCGCGAAATGGTCCGATGTTGCGCCAACGTAGCCCTGTGAGAGGATTCGTTTGGGTCACTTGCTGCGCTTGTGAAGATTTCGTGGGTGTCAGCAACAAAATGCTTATCAACACTGCGACGCAGAGCGCGAGCAGGCCTGCACGTCGCAAAGAGTGCAAAATTATCTGCATGATCTTTAACCTCGTTGGAAATAGATTGCCGGGAATCACGCAAAACAACGCTCAACTCAGCGCTTGGTTTTGCGTAGTGCGGCTTTATGAAATTGTCTTTGTTCTGGAAATGCTACGGACGGCGGATAATACTCCGAAACTTCGGAATTGTTTACTGCCAGGATTTACTCAATCACCTGCCAAGCAATGCTGCGTAAATCCCGGCTGACCGAATTTTTCCAATGTTTGAAGTGCTACGCCATTTTCTGGGAATCTCGCTGTGCAGATTGACGCGGCACCGTTTCCGCACGCGAAACTTTGAATGAATAGCGCGAAACGCGTGGGGCGACTGCCAGTAAAGATTGCAGGGCCAGCGCCGAATCCTTTCCCCTGGCCAGATGATTCGTCAAGAAGTTGCGAACGCGCGGCCAATCAGTTTGCTGACTGATTTCGGAATTCTGTGCAAGCTGGTCCAGAAATTCGTGCAGCGTGCCGGTATTGCCCTTTAACGTTTCCAACGCCTCGATGAAGTAGATCGAAATGCTGGGCGCGCCGGTAATAATTCCCAGCAGAATCATGACCGTCTTGTATTCGCCATGCTGGCCGTCCTCTCCCAAAAAGCTTGTCAGTTGTTCAGGCGGCAAGCCGACTTTGATCAGCCGGTAACAATTGAGAAACCGTTTGACCGCACGAGGCGAACGGCTGATGAGCGGAGCCATTTCTTTCATATAAGAAATTTCGGCATCACTGAACATCAGGCTTTGCGGGTGAAGATCAACCTCGGTTTCCGCATTTTCTTCGTTGGCGGATTGTTCAGCCGTCACACCATTTGTTACTTGAATGGTTGTCGTTACAGCGGCAAGCGGATTTATATCTTCGGATGGTGCAGCTTCAGCCAGGTTATTCGTTTGGTCGGCAGCGGCAATTGCATTGGCGGAGGCTTCGCCGACTGCTTGTTGCAAGCGACGCTCAGGCGAGTTTCCTGGTTGAGCGGTTGTTTGCGCGGATGCCAACTGTGCCGGCACTGTTTCGGCGGTGTCAGTCGCCGGATTGCTCAATTTTGTGGCTGTTACCGCTCCTGGCGTGTCATTTGATTGTGTTCCGTTTGAGGAAATGCGCTTGTCTTTGGTTAGCCCTTCAATGAAATTTTCGCAGGCGGTTTCTCCCATCGGTTTCAGCCAGAAGGGAATCTGAAAAATCTTTTCCAGGTAATCGTGCGGTGTTGCGCCTCGAAATTCGCGTTTCCCAGGCTTGTTTTCTTCCGGCTCATCGTCTGTTTCCACGCGCAACCATTCGTAACTTTCCTGCAAGGAGCGTGTGACCCAGCGCGCGTCAACGCCGACGACGACAACAAACAGCGGAAAGGCAAGCAGCAGATGAATTGCTTGCAGAACCTGCACTACGCGTTCCGGCGGGCAACGATCCAAATCGTCTATGTACAAGATGATGCGATTAATTTTGTTGTTGTCGGATGGATTTTCACATTGGTCCTGCCTTTCCTTTTCCTCTTTCTCTACAAATTCTTCCGCCCGTTGTTTTGTAAATAGCTTTGCCAGTTGTTCAAAGTCTCGCCGAATCAGGGCAAGCACTCCCAGATGGCGGCGATAATCATTGGCGGCGGCGCGATCTTCAATGAATTGGGCCAGAATTTTGCTGGCAGTCGTATTTTCGATCTGCGTTTCCAGTATTTCGACTTCTTTGCTGAGCGTGTCGGCTTGTTGCTTGGCATCTTGATACTGTCTGGTCAGTTTTTCTACTTCTCCATCAAGTTTGTTGATGACTTTCTGCCGCTCAGCGTCAATTTTCTCGTTTTCCTCTTCTAACCATACAAATGCCTCTTTGAACTGTTGCAAGTATGGTTTGGCGTTCACGGCGAAAGTTAGCAAGAAGCTCAATGCGGAAGCCAGCGCCGGATAGAATCGGCTGAAGTGCTGTTCAGTTCGGAGGTGATAAAAATTCATCAGCCACTTGCCAGTTAGGCCAACCAATAAGGGGATTGCCAACAGGGTAATCGCCGCCGCGACTTGTCTAGTTCGACTCTTGTCGTTTTGGAAGAGCTTGGCTTGTGCACGAAGTCGCCCCCAGAAGCCTTTGACGGCGAGATAGGTTTTATTCAGTTCCGCTGCCGAAGTCAGGTCTTTTTCCTTCACTCCAAGTTGTTTGAGCGTGTCCTTCTGGCTTTCGGAAAAGTTGATCGGCACATTGAGTTGATCAATTACCTCCTTTTTCAAAGTGTTGCTTAGCTGCTTCAATTCTTCGGATTTGTCGTTGCGATCCTGCCGAGCCTTTTCCGCGCGGTCGCGAGCCTTGGATTCTTCCGCTTTAAGCTGTTCTTTGCGTTCGTCTACCTGGGCGCGCAGCTTCTGTTGAACGCCCAATTTTTCCATCAGAGCCTGTCGGCGTTTTTCCACTTCGTCTTCGTTGTCATCTTCTGAAATTTTCAAGTGGGTAAAGATGTGTTCAACAAGGCTGGCCCAGAGATTTCCTTCGATGTAATGCCAGGCATTGAATTCAATCTGCACAATGTTTTTGTAATACCCGATTTGGTTCTGCAACCTGCCGGACTTGCGCGCCTGGCGGGAAAGTTGTTCCACACGCAACTTCATCTGGCGCATAAAATGGCTTTTGCCCGATCCCCAATCTCCGAACAGGCCGATGGAAAGCGGCGGCTCCACGCTCCAGGCGGCCACAAGCGCCGCGAATGCGTTGACATCTGGCGTGATGTCTAGCAGATCTTCGCCCTGCCAGTAATCGGCCAGAAAGCCAGCCAATTGTGTTTGGGAGCCATTTTCTGCTGCGATGCCGATTGCTGGTTCACGTGTCGTGGCCGGTGAAGGAATGGTTTCGGAGTCTGGCGTCGCTGTTTCTGTATTTTCATTCTTTTCTTCTTTCGGGATCAGGATTGTGTGCCAGGCGTCCAGATTGTCCTGCGGCGCGGCGCTCACCAGGTAATCCAGAAAATGCTGCTGCAGTGGCAAAACATCCGGCACGATCATCGCCAAGCGGCCCATTGCTCCGCTGCGGCCACGTTCTGGGCGATATGTGAGTAAAGCCGCGAGCAAATGACGGGAATGAATATATTCCGGGGGCGTTGCACTTTGAGACGCTGACGGTGGCAAGGTTTGGAGGGAAATTTTCTCTGCAAGTCGAAGTATCTCTTGGACATTGTGAGTGATCGAATTCACGTCTTCGGTTTGATCCTGGAAACTGATTGTTGCATCAGATGAGGCATATCTGGCCGCTGGGAAAGTTCGTCGAAGGGCTACCCTGTATGCCTCTACCCCGGTGGCTACCAACTGTTGCCAGAAAAATGCTGATGACTTGAAACTGGTAGATCTTTCGCGCCCCAGTTCGGCAATTGCAAACAGAAGACAGTAACTTGTCACGCCAAATGGCTGCTTACCAGTCATCGTCGCCAGAATGCCGGCTCGGCGTAGGATTTCCTTCACTTCATCAGACATTCCAAGAGTGACGATGTTGTTAATCAATCCTTCAAGACCAAGACCAGCCGGCCCGGCTATGAAATCTGGCGGCGATGTCCTGGCTTTGGAAGTAGGCTGTGGAGGTGTGACAGGCTCGCCAGCGGCAGCCTTGACGATGGCATCAGCCGCTTCGCGGAGAAGTTCCTCTTGCACTTCTGGTGAATGCTCTTCAATGGGGTTGGTGTCAAAAGTAAAGAGCTCCATTGGCCTGAGCCAAGCTATCTCCTTCCAATTACTTGGCCGGATTATGATTGGGAAGATGCGCAGATTTCTGCTTTCCTGCTGGCGCTTGAGCAAGTAAGGACCTTCTTGTCTTGTCAGCAAGTCAGAGGACAAATAATCCGGTGAGATCAGGAGAACGGCCACACTTGCTTGTTCAATGGCGCTTTCAATTTCAGCATTCCATACATCGTCTACATTGATGTGCTTGTCATCCCAGACTTTGATGCGTCCAGCATCTTCTGCGGTTTTCAAATGAGATCGCAGTCGGTCTTCCCACTCCTGATCTTTGTGGCTGTGGCTGATAAAAACCAATGGTGGAGTTGAGGCAGTGCTAGATTGGCTTTCTGTCATTTCTTCCTCCCGTGAAGAATTTAGATTGGCAAGGATTATCTTGCTCCGGCTGATTCGTGATGACTGTTATGAGCGCGTTCCCGGTGTTGTGCCTTTGGGGCAGTTTTTAGCTGTGATCAACCCGCATTTTCATCCACTGATACGTTGAAGCAATGTGAACTGGTTACAAACCGTTGCTCTATGGTATAGCTTCTGGGAAGTCACACCGTAACGTTATACAAAGGAAAATTGGATGAATCTTCCCGTAATTTCGCTGATCGCGTTGGTTATCGCCATTTTGATCAGTTGTTTTACCCGGCTGAATGCCGGGCTGCTTTCGATTGCGTTCGCCTTCATCATAGGCGTCTTGCTCAAAGGATTGAAGCTTCAGGAAGTTGTTGGCGGATTTCCTTCCGGCCTTTTTTTGACGTTGGTTGGCGTGACATTACTGTTTGCGCAGGCACAGACAAACGGCACGCTCGACAAAGTCGCGCAGCGGGCGATCCATCTGGCGCGCGGAAATGCCGGTTTGATTCCGATCATTTTTTTCTTCCTGGCCTTGGTTGTTTCGGGAATCGGTCCGGGCAACATTGCGGCTGTGGCGTTGCTGGCTCCGGTGGCAATGGCGGTTGCTGGGCGCGCAGGAATCTCGGGGTTTTTGATGGCGATTATGATCTGCAACGGAGCCGGTGCGGGTTCGCTTTCCCCGTTTGCTCCCGGAGGTGTCATCGCCAACGGCTTGATGTCGAAAGCAGGAATGCCCGATGCAGCCTGGCCGAATTTTTACAACACGTTGCTGGCGCAATCTGTTGTCGCCTTTGCGGGATACTTCGCGTTGGGCGGAGTAAGGTTGTTTAGGCGTCGCCCTTCCGAAGAAATGATTGAAGAACTAAAACATCAGGTTGAACCATTTGATGGCAGGCAAAAACTGACTTTAGTTGTGATTGCAGCACTGGTGGTCAGCGTCATAGGCTTCAGAATTGACGTGACGATAGGGGCTTTCGTCGGCGCGGCGTTGCTGTCGGCGACCAGATCCGCCGACGAAGAAAAATCCGTTAAATCAATTCCCTGGAATACAGTGCTGATGGTTTGTGGTGTGACGGTTCTGGTGGCGATGCTGGAAAAAACTGGCGGAATGGATTTGTTTACCTCAATGCTGGCGAAACTGGCCAGCCAGCAAACCATCACTGGCGTGATCGCATTTGTGACCGGCCTAGTTTCGGTTTACAGCAGTTCAACCGGCGTTGTGCTGCCTGCGTTTTTGCCAACAATTCCCGGGTTGATTGAAAAGCTTGGCGGAGGCGATGCGCTAGCAATTGCTTATTCGATCAACGTTGGCGCGCATCTGGTGGACGTTTCTCCGCTTTCAACGCTTGGCGCGTTGTGCATTGCCAACGCTGCCGAAAGCGAAAACCGCACACGACTGTTTCATTGGATGCTGGCTTGGGGGCTTTCCATGGCCGTCGTCGGCGCAATTGTGTGTTTTGTGTTTTTTGGTTTGCTTCGATGAAACAGCAGCGGCTTAAAGTCGTGGCGTAACCAAACCAATTTGATCCTGGTATTTGCCTGCGCGGTCGGCGTAGGTGACTTCGCAATCTTCATCAGATTCAAAAAAGGTTACTTGGGCGATGCCTTCGTTGGCATAGATACGAATCGGCAAATCGGCAGAGTTTGAAAATTCCAGCACCAGGCGTCCGCGCCAGCCCGGTTCCAACGGAGTCGTATTCACAATCAAACCGCTTCGGGCGTACGTGGATTTGCCCAGGCAGATTCCAATCACGTTGCGCGGGATGTTGAAGGTTTCGACCGTCGCTCCGAGCGCATAGGAATGCGGAGGTAGCAGCCAATATAGCGAACCGTCATCGGCTTTTCGCGGCGGAGCTTCGATCAGGGATTTTTCGTCAAAATTCTTCGGATCAATTTCGGCGCTGGCAATCGGCGAAAACACTCGAAAACCATCCGGCGCCAGCCGCAGGTCGTAACCGTAACTGGACAGCCCGGCGGAAATGATGCGACGGCCTTCGATTTCACGCACCAAACCTTCTTCGAACGGCGTAATCATTTGGTGCTCTCGGCACATCTGCAAAATCCAGCGATCCGATTTGACACTCACGAATTGGGTTCTCCTTGTCGAATGATTGCAATATTTGGGAAGGCGCGCAGTCTAGCTGAAGCCCTCAGACAGTCGCAAGCCAAGCGGCCGAAGTACCACAGGCGAAACGTGCTCGAAATTTAATTCTTGCGAAAATGAAAGTGGAATGGTATTGATTGGCCCGCTCCGCTCCAGATGACCCTGACCCCGCTGGCAAATTTAAGTAGTAATCCCTATCCGGCCAGCATCCTTTCCCTGAAGTTTAATATATTCTGTAGCCCCTTAACTCATGCGACGTGTCTGAAGACATTGCTTCATGTTTGGAATCTGACACCGTCCAATCAAGCAGAAGGCGAGGAAACGTTTATGCCTCAATCATCAATCGTTGTCGTAGCTGCCATTCAAGCAGCCCCCATTTACATGAACCTGGAACGCAGTCTGGCGCGCGCGCTGGAACTGATTGCTGAAGCCGCACGCCGCCGCGCTCAGCTTGTCGTTTTTCCTGAATCCTGGCTGCCGGGGTATCCGGCATGGCTGGATTCTTGCCGCGATGTTGCGCGTTGGGATCATCAGCCGATCAAGCGGCTTTATGCGCAGTTGATGGACAACAGCGTGGTTGTGCCGAGTCCGGTCACCGATGAGCTTGCCGAAGCCGCTCGCCGCCATAATTTGACGCTGGTTATGGGTGTTCACGAACGGGTCGGTAATGGCGCTGGCCGTGGCACCTTGTACAACTCGATTCTGACCTTTGGGCCGACAGGTGAACTGCTGAACGTTCACCGGAAACTGGTTCCGACTTTCAATGAACGGTTGATTTGGGGACAGGGCGACGGGCGTGGGTTGCGCGCGGTTGAAACTCCTGTCGGCAAAGTCGGCGGATTGATCTGCTGGGAGCACTGGATGCCGCATGCGCGCCAGGCTCTGCACATCGCAGGCGAAGACATTCACGTTGCGTTGTGGCCTTCGGTCAAAGAGATGCACCAAATCGCCAGCCGCCATTACGCCTTTGAAGGCCGCTGCTTCGTTGTTGCTGCCGGTGGGATCATGCGCCGCAGCGATTTGCCCGCCGATCTGGAATTTGCCGAAAGCGAAAATGCCGAAGAGAACGAATACATTTTGAATGGCGGCAGTGCAGTCATTGGACCTGACGGTCAGTATGTCGCCGGGCCAGCGTTTGGCTCCGAAGTCATCATCCTGGCCAGAATCAACCTGGAACGCATCCGCGAAGAAAGCCTGGCTTTGGACGTGACGGGCCATTTCAATCGTCCGGATTTGTTCGACTTCAGCTTGAAAACTTCGGATAGCCGCAGAGATTCAATCCACTTGGTTCCGGCGGCCAGTGATGAAGAAATTGTTCAAACAGCAACCGAAGTTCTAATCCAACCCAGCACCGAAGTTTTGTTGCCGACCGGCACGGATGCGCCGCCGCCGTTGCGCGTGGTTAGTTCGCCGCGTCAATCGGGCAGCTTCGATTCGGATTATCTGGGAGTGGAAAAACGCTCCGGCCAATCTGCATAAACTATCCGGCGTCGGCTCGCTCGTGTTACTTTCTAGTCGGAGGTGATTATGGGCGAAACGAAAAAGAAGCGGCTGAAAACTTTCCCGCATATTGACGCCAAGGAGTTTCAGCATCCGTGGGATGCCAAAGCGACCGATGCGCTCAAATCCGTACCCGGCCTGGACAAGGTCATCGCCAAGATTATGGAGTACGGGCTTGAGCGCATTTTTTACTTGGAAAACACGGCGTCAAATGTTCGCGTGACTGCGCGGCAGTTTCCGCGTTTATACCGTTCCTTGAATTGGGGCTGCAAAATCCTGGGTGTCGAAGAGCCGGAGCTATATATCACGCTCGACCCGGCGCCGAATGCTTAC
>CAZXHW010000272.1:0-9293 GCA_964639915.1 uncultured Heliomicrobium sp. | reverse complement strand
CATTGAACCTTGCGCCATGTGCGCCGGGGCAATGGTTAATGCAAGAGTTAAGCGTCTGGTTTACGGCGCAACGGAAGTCAGGGCAGGTGCAATAGATTCCGTTTTCCAAATCTGCACAAATAGCTCTTTGAATCATCAAGTTGAAGTTACTTCCGGTGTCAAAGCCGAAGAATGCCGCGAGTTAATGCAGGCTTTTTTCAGAGAACGTCGAAAAAGCAAGATTGAGAAAGCCATCGAAGCTTTGCCGGAGTAATTCAAGAAACAATTTCCGCGGAGAGGTGCGAGAGTGGCTGAATCGGGCGGTCTCGAAAACCGTTGTACTCTAACGGGTACCGTGGGTTCGAATCCCACCCTCTCCGCCAGTATTTCAAATCTCGGATTTCCAATCTGAGATCTGGAGAGGTCGCCTAATGGTATGGCACCGCGTTGGAAGCGCGGCGGGCCGAAAGGCCTGTGGGGGTTCGAGTCCCCCTCTCTCCGTTCCCAAAAATCTCAGTTTTGAGATTTTTATCAGGCTCCGGCCTCCGTGCAATCTCGAGTGCATGAATCCCGCCAGGACCGGAAGGTAGCAACGGTAGTGTTTTTCAGATGTGCCGCGGTAGTAACCGGAGCCTGTCCTAATTTTTATCCTATAAAACAAGTAACTCCTTCTCATAAGTGTTATGAGAAGGAGTTACTTGTTTTACCTGGTAAATAGTGAACTATTTACCTTCTTTTTCAGCACGCACTCGCGCCCAACGGGCCTTCGCGGCGTCTTTCAGTCTTTTTTTCGTTGCTGCTGACACCACACGCTTTTTCCCGGCAGTTCCGGCAGCCGCTTTTGTTCCAGAAGCAGCAACAGTCGCAGAACCACCTTTAACAAGTTGCTTACGCTTTTCAGTCAATGCGCCGATTTGAGCTTGAAGCTGCTGAATCTGCGCCTCGATTCCTGCAAGTGCTAACTGAACCAGTTCCGAACGATTACCACTACCTTTTGGTCTTGGCATGTCTTTCTCCTTATTTTTAGTTTTCATGCTGATATTTGAATAATCAAAACTCAGCCTCAGCGGTAATAAAAGTACTACTGAATGCATTCTAAACTAAACGACTTATAAAATGCCAAGCTAAAACCAAGTAACTACTCTAATTAGAGGAAATAATCTTTGACTAAACTTTAGTGTAGCCAAAGAGCCATTGCTCATTTCGCCAGCCTTGAGCACATAGATTCACTGAGCTATGCTCTGATGGTTGTTGTGATCGGCAGTTTATTTCCCCAAATATTCTTTTTTTGGTTTGGAGTTAATTTTGTGAGCTATCAAGTCATTGCCCGAAAATATCGTCCACAAACATTTGCTGATCTTACGGGTCAGGAGCACATCACACAGACGTTAACCCGCGCGCTGGACCAGCAAAGACTTCATCATGCCTATCTTTTCTCAGGAGTCAGGGGAACGGGAAAAACGACTTCGGCGCGCATCCTGGCAAAGGGATTGAATTGCCATAAGGGAATAACCAGCCAGCCTTGTTTGCAATGCCCTTCATGCTTGGAAATTGCGACAGGTAACTCTTTAGACGTGCTAGAAATAGACGCGGCATCAAATACGGGCGTGGATAACGTGCGAGATGTAATTATCAATAACATTGCTATGGCACCGGCCCGTGATCGGTACAAAGTATTTGTTATTGACGAAGTGCATATGCTGTCAAACAGTGCCTTCAATGCTTTGCTGAAAACTCTGGAAGAACCTCCCCCGCATGTAATCTTTATTATGGCAACTACGGAGTTGCACAAAGTTCCAGACACCATTCTTTCCCGATGCCAGCAATTTGAATTCCGGCAGATTCCCACTGAAAAGATCTTTCAACGGTTGCGTGAAATTGCTGACAATGAAGGCATCCAAGTTAACAACGAAGCCTTGCGCGAAATAGCACGCTCTGGCGCTGGAAGCTTGCGTGATGCTCAATCAGCTTTTGATCAGGTAATCGCTTTTGGCGGAGCTGAAATTACAGAAGAAGACGTTACAGCCTCTCTGGGCCTTGTTAGCAGCGCAACCCTCGGACGTTTTGCCGAAACAATTGTCAACCGTGACACTGCTGGAATAATAACCTTGGTCGAAGATGTATTTGCGCGTGGTTATGACTTGCGTAACTTCACACGCGAACTAATGGCGTATTTGCGCCATCTTTTAGTCATAAAATCAGGTATTACCAACGGTGAATTACTTGGCGTCGCAGATGTTGAGATAGCCAAGATGACCAAATTGGCAGCTCAGTTTTCGGAAGAAGATTTGGTTCGTTGTTTCCATTTGCTGGGTGAAACTGAAAAAGAAGTCAAAGATTCACCGCACCCGCGGTTTCAGCTTGAAATCGGCTTGGTTAAACTGGCCCACACTTCGCGGCTACGCACACTTGAAGAATTAATTGAACGTCTTGAAAAGCTTGAATCAGGCCAGGGAATCGTAGGGCCGACACCGACGTCAACTTCCCCCAAAGCAAATCTGAGAAGTTATGCCGAGACACCCAGGCCCGAAGCGCCGGTCAACAAACCACAACCGATGAAGCCAGTAGCCCAGGAAAAACCTGTTTCGTCCTACGTGAATAATTCGGCAGAGCCACCGGATTTTTCCGATTTCGAGCCGGTTGATTACCTGGACACATCGGATTTACCCGATCTGGAAGGTTCTTTTCTGGCTGATGCTCCCCCGCGAGTGTCCACACCTGCACCACAAGCACCGATTCAGACTTCTTCCCAGGTTACTCCTGGCAAAGAGGTCGAAGCCGTTTTGAAGGAGATACAAAAGCTCAATCGTCAATCGGTACTTGTTGCTCTCGAAGAAGCGTCTGGCCTGAGCTATCAAAATGGGATTCTGACCGCGACGTTTGGCAGCGAAGGTATTTTTCCCAAACGCGTGCGCGACAGCGCAACCTTGTTTCGCACGGTTGGAGAAAAACTTTTCGGCCATGCCATACGCGTCGAAGTGAAAATCAGTGGCGGACAAGCAACCGAAAAACCTGCGAATGAAATTGAAATAAAACGCCAGCAATTGAAAGACGCCGCACTACAAAACCCGGCTGTTCTTCTGGTCAAAGAAGTATTTCACGGAGAAATCGTCTCGGTCAGAGAAGCGAAAGACTCAAACCCAACAGCCTAAAATCTCGCTGAAGACTCCCTGTTTTTTCCGCCGTGCAAGTGCGTGCTATGATAAAGATGCTTAACAACAAATCTATCCAAGCTATGATTTAAGGAGAACAAATTATGAAACTTCCCGGCGGCATGAACTTACAGCAAATGATGAAGCAGGCGCAGAAAATGCAGGAGCAGATGGCGCGCGAAATGGAAGCGTTGCGCGTTGATTCAACCGCGGGCGGCGGCATTGTCAAAGTCGAAATGAACGGCAACAAAGAAGTGCTGGCCATCAAAATTGACCCCGAAGCCACCAGCGATGTCGAGATGCTTCAGGATTTGATTGTCGCGGCAATCAACGAATGTGGCCGCAAAGTTGACGAAACGATGCAAGGACAGATGGGCGGCATGCTGGGTGGTCTGAACATTCCAGGACTGATGTAATTTTTGATTTTTGGTTTTGGATTCTGAGTTCCGCACCAATCCAAAACCAGGAATCCAAAATTCAAAATCACAACTATGCTTGATTACGCAGAGCCAGTCACCAAACTGATTGATGAGTTCAAACGGCTTCCCGGCGTAGGACATAAGTCAGCCCAACGGCTGGCTTTTCATTTGCTCAAAGTGCCTGCGGACGAAGCCGAGCGGCTGATTTCCGCCATACGCGAAGTCAAAGAAAAGATCATTTTCTGTTCCATCTGCAACAACCTGACAGACAGCGATCCTTGCCGATTTTGCGCCAGCCCAACACGGGACCGCTCCGTCATCTGTGTTGTCGAAGAGCCGCACAATTTAGTCGCCGTCGAAAAGACGCGCGAATACCACGGCCAATATCACGTGCTGCACGGAGCGCTATCGCCAATTCGTGGCATTGGGCCGGAAGAACTCAGAATCAGAAATTTACTGGAACGGTTGCGTCCCGACGAAAGCGGGGAAAGCGTAGTCAAGGAAATCATCATGGCCACCAACCCAAACACCGAAGGCGAAGCAACGGCCAATTACCTGAGCCGGTTGCTGAAACCCCTCGGCTTTCGCGTCACGCGTATTGCCATGGGCTTGCCGGTCGGCAGCGACCTGGATTACGCCGACGAAGTGACAATGCACAAAGCGCTGCTCAACCGTCACGAAGTCTGATTTCACAAAGCCATGCAGGAAAAAGATTACGCCGCCGAATTTCTGGCCCTGAAAGCCGCCAACGATCAACTGCGGGAACGTGGCAAACAATGGTTATTGGATACTCTGAATCAGCTTTGCGCCGACGCCAACCGCAATTTGATGGCACAACCCGGCCAAACCGGAATTCAAACCGGTAGTCAGCCCTGGCAATTCAAAGTTGATACCACAACGATAGATGGCGAACGCTTTGGCGCGCGGTATGGCTATCGCACGTTGACAGTTGAAGTCGGCTGGCCTCGTTTGCCCGAACATGGCTTTCTGACCGACAACGCACTGGCTCGCGCGCGGGTAAGCCTGAGCCAGAACACCATGATCCAACCAGAAGTGATTGCTGATCTAATTTTTAAGAAGGTTGGGGGCAGCGAACCGGCTTGGTTTGTTTTCAAGAGCAGGCAGCTTGGCGAGCAAGTAACTGAGGCTCGTTTACGAGAGTTCTTCAATCTGATTCTTGCTGACTAACAGAGGTGATTTAGTGTTAGAGGCTATGAAGCAACTCATTGGGAAGCAATTTGAACGGGCGACGATATTCGAGCCAGGATACCTTACGGGATACCGTCAATCGGAAATCAGAGAACTTCGATTCTGTACCGGATTGAGTTGGGGAAAAGAGCATTTTGCTGCCCAGTTTATTTTTCGCGGCAAAAGAAAGACACAGTTAAAAGCCGCGGGACAGTGGGTCATCATTAACGGTTGGGATCATCCCAAGCTTGAGTGTGAAATTAAGGAAACCAGCTTAAGTGGGCTTACCTCGTTTAGACCCAAATTTTCTCTTGTTTCGGAAGAATGGGACCTGTTGCTTGATGAGTATCTCAAATCACTTGGCTCTCAGCTTGAAGTCATCTTTGATGGCAGAACTTGGGGAGGTTCCATTTACACGAAAGACTTTAGCCCCTCAAATGAAAAAACTAAATCGGAGAAAAGTATAGAGGTCACTGACAATATCAGCTTGTATTCAGATGAAACCGAAGTCTCCGATATCTTCAGAGAAGGAACCGTTCAGGAAGTTCTTGCAAATGAGTACGAGAGAAACCCCGCTGCTCGTCAACGATGCCTCGACCATTATGGCTATACTTGCTGCGTTTGTTTGATAAACCTGCAAAACATCTATGGTGATTTAGGACGGAACTTTATTCATGTTCACCATAAGGTTCCGCTGGCCAATATAGGTGAAGAATATCAAGTTGACCCAATAAACGATCTTGTACCCGTTTGCCCTAACTGCCACGCAATGCTACATCGCCCAAAAGAAGTGCTAACAATCGAAGAGCTTAGAGAAATCATTCAAAAAAATTGCCGCTAAACCTCTTCAGAACGGACTAATTCTGCTACTCAAACCTCGTTCCTCTCACTTCTTCACGTCTCGATGAGTCACACGCGAACGAAAGCCCTGACGGTTCAGGTGCTGGTTTAAGGCATTGGCGACGGCGACTGAGCGGTGTTTGCCGCCAGTGCAGCCGATGGCGACGGTGACATAGCTTTTGCCTTCGCGCTGATACAGTGGCATCAGGTAATCCAGCATGTCATTAAAGCGGCGAGTGGTTTCGGTGGCTTCTTCGATTTTTTCCAGATATTCAATCACCGGCTGGTCGTTGCCGGTCAATTCACGAAGCTCCGGCACAAAGAAGGGATTGGGCAGGAAACGAACATCGAACAGCAGATCGGCATCAAGCGGAACTCCGTATTTGAACCCAAAGCTAAGAATCGTAATGTCGGTTTGCTTTTCTGCGCTATCGGGCGCGAAGCGCGTTTTCAGCCAAGAGCGCAAGCTGTGGACGTTGTGGTCGGATGTGTCAATGACAACGTCAGCAACGCCACGAATCGGTTCCAGTCGTTTGCGCTCTTCAGTAATAGATTCCAGCACGCGGCCATCGCCAAGAGGGTGCGGGCGGCGGGTTTCACTGTACCGGCGCTGAAGCGCAGCATCGCTGGCTTCAAGAAACAGCACCGTCGTTTCCAGATCGCCGCGCGCGCGAAGTTGTGCATAAACCTGCGGAAAATCTTTTACAAACTCACCATCGCGGATGTTCAACCCAAGCGCGGCGCGAGTGACGCCAAACTCTTTGCGTTCAAACAGTTGGATGAAGCTGGGAATCAATTGCACCGGCAGGTTGTCTACGCAAAAGTAACCCAGGTCTTCGAAAACGTTCATCGCCGAAGACATGCCTGAGCCGCTTAATCCAGTAATGATGATGAGTTGAGGAATCATTGGTTGGTTCGCAGTTCGCGGTTCGCAGTTCACAGTTCCTTTCTACAAACTTGTTGCTGCGAACTGTAAACTGCGAACCGCGAACTGATTTATGGTTCGATCAATCCGTAATTTCCGTCTTTTCGTTTGTAAAGCACACCGATGCGATCGGTTTCGGCATCACGAAAGACCAGAAACTGATCGGTCGTTTCTTCGACTTTCAGCACAGCCTCTTCCGGAGTCATGGGCTTGATGGAGTAACGGCGTGAGCGAATGATGCGCGGCGCTTCTTTTTCCAGTTCGGCTGGCGGCACAGGGCTTGGCGCGACGCTTTTGGCTGGTTTGGCATGATGAGAGCGGTCAATGATTTTGCCCTTGAGCTTGACGACCTGCTTGTGCAGCTTGTCAATCGCCTGCACTGACGAGGCATACATGTCCGTTGTGTCAGCTTTGCTGGTTAATGCATGGTCGTGCCAATTGACGACAATTTCAGCAACGTTCCGATGATGTTTCCCGACAGTTAAAATGACATGCGCCTGGGTAGCTCCATTAAGCAGTGTATTGAGCTTTTTGAAGTGATCGTTGATGTGCTTTTTGATGGCCGGAGAGATGGTGAAGTTTCTTGCTGTATATTCAATTTTCATCTTTATCTCCTTATCAGTATAGAAATCGCTGACTGCAACCTCTCAATTCAGCGAATGTGTCATTCATTTCCAGCAAAGTATTATCAAACAACTTGTCGCCGTTCGCGTGAACCAGCGATCTTCATCTGATCACGATATTTAGCAACCGTGCGGCGCGAAAGCTTTTGACCTTCCCGGGCGAGAATGTCTGCGATCTGATCATCCGTCAGCGGCGAACGCGTATCTTCGGCTTCAATCATCTTTTTGATTTTGAGTTTGATGATTCGGGTCGAGACTTCTTCGCCGTCGTCGTTGGTCATGCCTTCCGTAAAAAAGCGGCGAAGCTCAATGACGCCTTGCGGGGTGTGGGCGTACTTCCCATTGACGACGCGGGAAACAGTGGAAAGGTGCATGCCGATGTCTTCGGAAATATCCTTCAGCATCATTGGCTTGATATGTTCGATGCCTTTGTCCAGAAAGTCGCGCTGGCGTTCAACAATGCGCTCACAGACTTTGTAAATCGTCTGTTTGCGATGCTCTATGTTTTTCAGCAAATCAACCGCTGAACGGAATTTATCTTTGATGTAATCGCGCGTTTCTTTCGAGGTTTCCTTGTTTTCCAGCATCTGCCGGTATTGGCGATTGATGCGAAGCTGCGGCAAGCCGTCATCGTTAAAACGAATGATGTAATCGTCGTCAAACTTTTCAATGTAAACTTCCGGCTCGACATAATGAGTCGAAGGCGGCGCGTACTTGCGGCCAGGTTTCGGTTCCAATTGGCGAATCAGCTTCATTTCCTGCGCGATGTTTTCAACCGTTACGCCCAGTTCTTTCGCCAGCTCCGGCCATTTGTGATGCTGCAATTTCTGAAAATGATCGCGGATCAGCACCGCCGCTAATCGCTCGCCGTACCCAAAATAGTTCAGTTGAATCAGCAGACATTCCTGCAGATTGCGCGCGCCAACACCGGTCGGGTCTAGCTGCTGGACGATTTCCAGCGCCTTTTCCATTGTTTCGGCTGACCAGTCACCGAACTGGGCAATTTCTTCCAGCGGCGAATCCACAAATCCGTCATCGGTCATATTGCCGATGATTGCTTCGGCAGCAGCCTGAACTTCCGGCGAAGTAATTGTCAGCCGCAATTGCCAGTTCAGGTATTCGGACAGATTCGTTCCCGAAGACAAAAACTGTTCAAATCCGGGTTTGTCCTCTCCACCAACTTCGGTTTCACGCGTGCGATAGCCAGGATCCAGGTATTCTTCAAAGGTAGAGCCAAAATCAATTTCATTAAACGAATCGCGGTCACCAATTTCAGCTTCCCGGGCTTCACCACCATCAAACTCCATCGCTTCGCCCTGTGGCTGGCTTGTAGGCATTTCTCCGGTGGCAGCGTTGAAATCTCCGTTGTCGGAAAAAGATTCGGTTTGCGAATAGGAACCGTTAAGATCGAAAGACTCGTAACTGCTAAGCGGATTTTCAGGCACTTCAGCCGAGGCGGTTTGCTGCGCCGTGGGCGTTTCGGTGTATTCCGCATTGGCCATATCTGCCGGAATGGCAGTTTCCTCCGGCGCTAATTCTTCCAGAACAGGATTTTCCGCCATTTGTTGCGTGACCAGATCGCTGAGTTCCAATTTGGTCATCTGCAACATCTCAATCCGCTGGCGCAGTTGCGGAGTCAGCACCAGCCGCTGAGATAATTGGGCGCTTAATGTTGGTTTGAACGACATAACTCTTCAGGTAATAGGTGGCAGGTTATAGGTAACAGGTCACGCGGTTAAAGCAACAAAACTATAGCCTGTAACCTGACACTCATAACCTGCTCACATTCTAAACTTTTCTCCCAGATAAACTCTTCTGACTTCCTGATCTTCGGTCAAATCGCTTGGAGTTCCGGACCGGAACAGCTTTCCTTCGCTGATAATGTACGCGCGATCCGTTATCTCCAGAGCTTCACGAACATTGTGATCCGTAATCAGGATTCCAATCCCGCGCGAACGCAACCGCGCAATGATCTGTTGAATATCGTCAATTGCAATCGGGTCAATTCCCGCAAACGGCTCATCCAGTAAAACAAATTTCGGCTCCAGCGTCAGCATGCGCGCGATTTCGGTTCGCCGCCGTTCCCCACCAGACAGAGCATATCCTTTATTGCGGCGAACATGGCTCAAATGAAATCACGCGCGCTGGCTGCAGCACTGCTTGGCGC
>CAZXHW010000271.1:0-9293 GCA_964639915.1 uncultured Heliomicrobium sp. | reverse complement strand
TTTGCCGACCGATATACGTTGCTCGGACAGTGAGTAAAAAACACCCGTCAAGGTGTCCATATCCCCTGTCCGATTGATGTCCCATATACGTTTCTCAAGTTCCTTGTCTTCAATGGTTGAAGATTCGCCACTTGCGACACAGACAGTTCCGTTTATGACGTTCTTTTTCATTTCCCGCTCCGGTCTAACCCACATTGCACGGGAGCCGCGCAGAGTGGGCTTGTTATTGGGGTCGCAAAGCGCGGCCCCGTGAATTTTGGCGTTGGGCGGCGCTGTCAAAATGGCAAATCAGGGTTGCGCCAGCGCCAGATACGGTCTTTAACACTTTCCTTGATTTCCCGCCAAATCGCCCGCATTGCCCAGAGTGGTCGGTAAAGGCGTGCGCTATCGTAAAAGTTATGACCAGTCGGATAAGTGCTTTCATTGTCGGGGTCATCGAAATATGAATGCAGTCCACAAGTCTCGCAGACCTGGTGGTATCCGTCCGAGTGTACTTTATCGTGTCCGATCCAAATACATTTTCGCCCCATATATTCCTCCGGCTGCCGCTCCACCCAACATCCATTGTTGCGGAGCGGCACCGATTGCTGTCCCTGCGTTCGGCACTACAGCCGCCCGCAAAACTGGTTGTTAGAGGGCACTGCGTTGTGGTGGCGACGGCTGCGGCATCCAATGCGTCGGGTTAATTGGCCAACAATTCGGCGGTTCATCCGCGTTGTCGCAGGTTTCGTACCACCCTTCCTCGTTTTCTTCTGGGTCTTCCCATTCGTCGTTAATTTGTTCCTGCGAGAACCACTGCCCGCATACGGTGCGCCACTTATTGCAGCCATTGTAATAGCCTAATAGCAGCCAGCGGCCTGTTTTGGGTGCGGTTTCGATTGGTTGCCAAGATTGTTCTGCCATAGTTTCCGTGCCTTTCTAATATCGTGTTGCACGCGGAGCGACCGCCTCACGGTGCAACTATTCAGGGTTCGGGGCGGTCGCCCGGTGAACACGGCGTTGGGCCGCACTAGGTTATTTCCTGTGAGCCTTTTGTTTCGCTTCAAGTTTTTTTACTTGATCTTCAAGGTTGGCAATATCTACCTGCATTGAGAGCATTTTTACATAGATATTGTGGAGTTCATCAAGCATCTTCCCCTTGAACTCTTGCAGATCATCTCCGCTCGCTAATGTTACCGCTGGCGCGCCTGGTAAGGGCGTTGCATAGGTAATATTTTCCAGGTTTTTCTGTGATGCGGGCTGCGGCTTGCTGCTACTGGACTGACCGGAAAGACTTACTGCGCCACTAAGAATGCAAATCAGAAAAATGTAAATTCGCTTGTTCATAACGTTTTCCTTCTGCGATGTCGTGCGTTCCCAACATCGTGTTGCACGCGGAGCGACCGCCAACGGTGCAACTGGTCAATGGTTCGGGGCGGTCGCCCGGTGAACACGGGGCGTTAGGCAGCTTTCCGTTTCCACCACACATCATACTTTTGATCCGCCTTCTTGATGTGGGATTTCCAGGTAGCAACCATTTCATCAGGGATCGTAGTGAAAAACCCAATCCCGCCATTTGTTCCATCTGGCGCGATGGCGTGTTCGCATTCATCGCATAATGGCGAGCCGCAAACAAATTGCCCGGTCTCTTCGCAGTTGCGCGTTGCTTTTGCCCCGCAGCTTGCACACGTTAGATTAGCGTGCTTTGCGCAAGGAGATTCGTTCTTACATCTCCCTACCCACGCCTCGTTGAAATTACAAATCATTGACTTCCTTTCGACGCCGCTGCCCAACAATGATTTGCACGGGAGCGACAATTGATGTTTTTGACTCCGCCAGGGCTACAGTCGCCCCGTGAAATCAACGTTAGGCTGCACTCCGTCTTTCCTGTGCAGCAATCGCAATAGACCCAGCGCGGATACTGGTTGCCATTTCAGCCGCAAACGCCTTCACGTCCGGGCGTCCGTCTGCAATCGCGTTCTTCTCGATCCATCTTGCTGCCCAGTGCAGCGCATCCCGGCACGCTTTCTCTTCCCAGGCGTCCGCGAGGTCAAAATAAAGTTTTAGATCGGCGTGCATCTCTTCAGGTAACTGGTGAAAAATTCGCTTCTGCAATGTTTTTGTTTTCATATCCCCTCCGGTTTCCGTTTCGCCTAACCCGCGATGCACGCGAGCGGCAAACGAGTGTTGTGACTATTACGACGGTCACAGCCGCCGCGTGATCTTGTTGTTAGATGGACGAAAAATCGCGGCACTTGATCTTCGTGATAATCCGATGACCACCACGACTGACCAACTCCGTCGCCGGCCTTGCCACGATACCTTCCGCCTGAAACTTACCCCACGTTGACCCTATTCCACCGCGAACGCGGTCAATGCACTCATGCAGCGTACCGCTGCCGATGATCGGCACAATGTCCAGCGACAACTTGCGTGCGACATCTTCAACGTCTTCACGCTGCAACCACCAATCGCCAACCTTAACGTCAAACAAAACAAAATCCTGATCTGCGCGATATGTTCCGCCCTTCTGAATACCTGCACCGTATCCTTCGCCGTACAGACAAACATCGCCGCAATCAAACGCGGCCTTGAATGCTGATCCGTCTGGGAATCGCTCTCGCAATCGCTCTACGAGCTTTGCCGGGATTGCTGCGTTATTGGTCTTTCCACCAAACGAAACCTTGTCGCCATCGAACATGATTCGAATGTTCATGCCGTCCACCTTCTCGGTATAAACCCATTGATTGCTTGCGAGATACTCAAACTCTGGCAATGTCCATTGACCAACTAGAAGCGACTTGCCTTTGTTTTCCATGTCACGCTTGAACACGGTCTGAATCTTGTGGTATTCCTTCATTGCTTCCTCGTAATTCGCCATGTAACAAACCCGTGCAACGGAGCGGCGAATCAGCCGTTTCATGGTGGTTAGTTTTCTTGTCGCCGCCCGCTGATGGGTAGCGTTATGCTGTGCTGCTATTTTGCGCCGCCAGTTTTTCATCGAAGCGTTTACGCATTCTCTCCAACGATGCGGGGTCATCCTCAACAGGTTGCGACAGAAAGGCGTCTGCTTCAGCATCGGTGACTTCTTTCGGGAAATCCCAGAACGGCGATTCTGTGGTATCTACGTTGAAGAAGATTTTCATAAACCGGGCTGCTGCACGATTAGCGGCTGCGCGTTCCATTCCTTCATCCACAGAACACATCGCGATGTTGCAATGCCAAGCCCATGCATATTCAGGATCGCTCTGAACCGCGCCCGTGAGAGTTTCGATTGATTTTTGTATAAGTTCGCTCATATCTTACCCGTGCCTTTCTAACATCGTGTTGCACGCGGAGCGACCGCCAACGGTGCAACTATTTCAGGGTTCGGGGCGGTCGCCCGGTGAACACGAGCGTTGGGCGGCGCTGTTAGAATGGCAAATCAGGGTTGCGCCATCGCCAGATTCGATCTTTGACTTCTCGTTTGAAATCTTGCCAGATCGCACGAATCGCCCACAGCGGACGGCGTAACCTTGCGTTGTCGTAAAAGTTCTCGCCTGTTGGATACGCATTTTCATTGTCAGGGTCGTCAAGATACGAGTGCTGTCCGCACCGCTCGCAAACTTCATACCCGTTGTCATATCCAATCTCACCGTGGCCAAGCCATACGCATTTTTTGTTCATACGATTACTCCCCGCTCTGCCCAACCTCGCATTGTACGCGAGCGCGATACAACGATTGTGGTTGATTCAAAATCTGCACGCGCCCCGTGAACGCGGGCGTTCGATCTCCGCTAGTCACTTGACCGCGAAGGTACGAAATCAATGTTCTTTGTAAACCCTTTTCCAAATCCGAGCGCATAGGCTCTTTTTACACATCGCTTGCAGTATTTGTGTGGTGAATAAAACCCTTTGTCGGCGGGATAACTCCGACCACAAAGGGTTTTTCCTGACAACCCACTCTCACTGGTCAGATGCGCACGCGTACCAGCATCGCCTGAAAACGATTGGACGTGTTGCCAGACATTAACCCACTGCACACGGCGCAAGGTGGGTAAGGATTGCTGCGTAGAAATTTGCTCGCTCATAGCTGCTTCCTTTTTTCGCCGCTTCAATCGAACCCTCATTGAACCGGAGCGGCGCACGGTTGGGGCATTTCAGGCGGCAAATGCGCCGCCCGGTTAATTTTGGCGTTCGATCTCCGCTATATCGTGGCTACCACTGCGCTCGCTTGATAACTTGCACGTCGCAAGTGCGGAGATCAAACCAGAATTTATTGTCGTGGTTTGCGGGCAATTGCGGATCATCCCCATCCATCGCCCACACTTTGAAAACGTACATATCAATATCCTCGCCCGGATGGTCGTAAACGGTTGCCGCCATACAGTGAAAGTCCTTGACGGCAAATTGCCAATAGCCAACCGTGTGGCCGGTGATTTTCAGTTCGTCATATTCACCGAAGAGTTGAAAAGGAAAAGACATAATGATCTCCGCAAAGTCATTCCTCATCGTTGTCGTAGTAGGTTCCTGCCTGCCGTACCACGCTGAAATCTGAACCGAGTGTGCTCCCATAGGGAAAATAACACTTGATCTTGGCCCCGCGCGCTTTTTCGGTTTTGCCGCCGCGTTGCGCGCAAATCAGAAGATGGCGCTCGACCAGCGAATTTAGCGCTAGTTGCAAATAGTCCGCCGTTAACCCACTGTCGTGTATTTGCCGCAGTTCGGACAGCAAACCAGAGATTTCGACATTGCCCAGCCGGGCTTGTTCCAGAATTTCCTGTTCGAGTAGGGTGAGCCGCCCAGTGTACTCTTTTTTAGCGCGATTGCTCCAAATCCGAATCAGGTTAGAGGGTGTCCCCGCACCACTCACAGAAGCCTGTCGTTGCAGTTCGTAGACGGCCTGTTCTGATCCCATGTAAATCGAGCGCAAGTATTTGGTTTTCCCCCAGCGCTTTTTGGCGTTCTTGCTCGTCGCTTGATGAAGTGTTTCTTTTTTCATTGAATTCAATCGCACATTTCGCATCGTCCGTGGTCTCTCAGCACGCCACAGATCGTGCAATATTCTTCGTTCGGTTGCTGCCAGCTTGGCCGGTGCCATTCCCCTTTGTCGTTCGTGAGCCATCCCTCTTCTCGACGCAGGGCGCGGCTGCCGCCACTGCATTCGCAGAGTTTGGCGCTGCTGTACCCGTCGCTGTGGCGGACGATCTGCGCCCCTCGGTCGGCACAGTGTTCGCATTTGTACTTGCCTGTCACTTGCTCTTTAGCTTGCTGGCGGTCGGCTTCGATTTCACTCAATCGGCGCGCGCGCGCACGGTCAGCGCGCAGTAAATCGTAGGCAGCCAGAATTTGCGGCACGCCAAAGGGTTTAGTGACATCGGTAAAATTGCGGGCGGCCCGCTGGAAACTGGGATGCAAATCTTCATCGGGAATCTCAGCTAACGCCAGTTCCCACGATTGGACTGTAGATGCGCGCTCCATCCGTTCCATCATTGGCAAACATTTCAATTTCCTGACCATCTCGGCCATCTCGGCTAACAGCGTTTGCCGGGGCGAGAGCGCCAATGTCTTCGAGGTATTCACGATGCCGCCGCTCTTCGGCAGACTCCGTGCGAGTTGCTGACTGACGGGTTCCATTGCTGTAAGTTCCTTTCGCTTGTTTTCGTTCACGCCAGATACGCATTTCCCTTGGCAGGAAATTGAGCGCTACCGCTCCTTTCCCCGCGCGGAAGTCCTGTAAGTCTTGAAATCCAAACCCATCCGTGCGTATCTCTGCCGATGCGTCTTTGATTCTTTTCTTCACTGCGTGGTGCGTGCTCGTCTCGCAAGCAATCTTTGCCACCAACTGCTCGAAACTATCCAACTCGCCCGGCAGGAGGGGCGACTCACGAGGGAGGGGTTGGGAATCAAATGCGTCAAAGGGGGCCACCTGCTCAGGCGCGTGCGCGTGCGTACTCTCTTCTTCTGGGTATGATTCTGGCTCTGGTATCTGACTATGATTACCAGGGAGCGCGTCTGATTCTAAAGGGGTTGCTTCCTGTTTGGCGGGTTTTGCCTGCATTTTGCCTGCTATTTGGCTGCTATTTGCTTGCCGTTTACCTGCTATTTGGTTGCCGTTTGTTGGTATTTCGGGAAGCGTAAGAGCGAACTGTTTGAGGAGAAAAACGGGCAGAGTTCCGCCCTGGCAAAGCCTGTCATAATGATCAAGCGAACGGACAAGACGACGCCACTGAATCCCCATTTCGGATGCCAGCCGTCGCATTTTGCTTTCGCTGTTGATGTCAATCCCCCCTTCTGACCACGCGAAGAAGATGAGACGGTATACGTCGGCACGGTCGTGCTGCGGGATGTCGGCTCTGCGCATCGCGACTTCCCAGTCAGTAGGAAATGATTTGAAATATGGGAGTGTGCTCATAAACGTAATTTGCTGACGATCACTTTTCAAACCCTACCTTGGTGTCGCGTGCCGATTTCGGAGGATGTTGCATTGTGCGGAGCCGGGAAAGCACGGTGTTATAGCTGGTTTCCAGGCAGACAACGGAGACGAAGAGTTCTCGCAAATGGGCGATTGAGAACCCTTCTGTATCGGCCACCCATTGCTTGATGTTGGCCTCGGTCAGCGCATTTTTAGAAGCCAGATAGGTGCGCCGTGCTGCTGCGGAAGGCATCCCGATTTTAATGACTTCATCAAACCGGCTGGGCCGATTGATGAAGCGCTCGTCCAGAAATTGCGGGTAGTTTGTGGTTGCCAGATGACAAACCTTATCTACCTGTCCTTCCCCATCAAAGATGCTCAAAAGTTCGGCTTCCGCGTACCGTCGGCATAATTCATCTATATCCTCAAACACCGTGATAAGTGGACGGTCGGGTTCGATCTGGCGCAGCAAGGCCAGCCCGTGGCGTATCATAGGAGGATAGGTGTCGGCGATAATGACGATCCCGCCTCGCTGAATCAGGTCGCGCATAAGCAGCGCCAAAACAGAGGTTTTGCCTGACCCTGGGGGGCCATAGAGCAGGATGCCTCGCTTGAAGATTTGCCGATATTGTCGAAAAACATTCTCGCGTTCCCAGAAATGCTGGATAGATTGCAGGACGAGATCGCCTTTCGAGTCGGGCAGTCGCAGTAGGTCGTCGCTGATGACATTTCGCGCGCGAAAATACAGTCCGATATTGGGATGCTCCTCAATCCCGTAGACGCCTGCCGGGATGCGAGGGGTTGTTTTGCCGCACGGGATGAATGTGCCATTGCTGCCGATTTTCCATTGCTGTGCATCGGACTCGGCAGTCTCGGCAGGGGAGGGGCAGGGAGCGCATTCCGCCGCAGGTCGCTGGGGCGAAGTATCAGAGGGCTGGCTTCCGAGTTGCTCAATGAATTCTTGCATGTCTTCGTTCATACGGCCTCGCTTTCTGGTTCGATGATTTCAGCATCAATGGCATCGCTGTAATCGCTGTCGTGATTGGGCACAAGGATCGCATTAAAGGGGAATCGGTGAGCGCAATACAAACATTGCAGTTCGATCTCGTTGTTTGCCCAGTGGTTTACCTCGGCGGCAAGCTGAGGAGAGAACTGGTTGCACTGCGGGCAGCGCACGGGACAAGTCGGTTCGGCGAGGGTGGTGCCAATCTGACGGGGTTCGGTGCCGGGCATCGCCGTGCTGCCCGTACTGAGGGCGTTGGTGGGCGCGGCGGCGCGCTGGCGCGGCGTTGCGCCTGGAGATGCCAGGTAAAGAAGGGCGGGCTCGTTGGGCGCAGGCGCAGCGGTGGGCGTTTCTTCCTCAAACAGATTGGCCTGCCCTTTGCCGTTGGCGGCATCCAAAAACAGTTGAATATTGGTGCGCCAGGGGCCGTAGCGCCGCACGACATTGGCAAACTCTTCAAGATCGTGCTTGAGGATGACAAGTTTGCCGTTGTCGTCCACCCAGCAATGATGCAATTCGTGGTCTACCAGCGCTTCACGATGCTCTGGCGTGAGCCGATCCCAAATCGTGCGCCAGATTTCGATGGTGAAAAATTGGCGGTCGGTGTCTTCATTCGGGTGCGCGAGCACGGCATTCAAGCCGGAAACCTTACGCGCGCGGCCCCATACCTGCTCATCGCCGGTTTTGATTTCTTTCGAGAAAAAGTAGTACCGCATTTCAATCGGCCCTAAATGCGAGTGACGTTCGTTGATGAGTTTGTTGGCGACGTCGCGGACGACTGGCGCTTCAGCCCAGGTCTGTGGTTCTGCTGGTTGCATAGCTCTCCTTGTGGATAGTCGGGACAAAACCGGGACAAAAATTGTCGTGGTTTGCTCGTGAGTATTGAGGCTGATGGCTTGAGATGCGCAATCTAAGCCGTTGAATTGATTTGGGTTTAGGAAGGAGTGTAAAGAAGTGAAAAAGCTGGGAGGGGTTCGAGTCCCCCCTTCGGCACTACCTCTAAAAGTAATGCCCAACAAGATAAGCCTTGTTGGGCATTACTCATTTACGGCTTTCGTCCGAAACTGCCCATAAACCACGTTCGGACAAGTTCAAGCAAAAGCGAGTTGGCTTGAGCCGCTCATCGCCCACGCGCGACAAATGTTGGTGTTCCTGTCGGTGCGTTTGATCCACCGCCGCATTAAGATGTTCTCTCAGATCGCTTTCGTACCGCACAAAGCCAACCGCTCGAATTGATCACCATCGTTTTAATTCTCGACAAACTGCTGCTGGCCTCTTTCCGTTAAGCAGAAGAGCTTGGTTGATTTTTCAGAGACTTATCTTTGACTTGAGGCGGCGGTAACATCGCTCCGCTACACTCCGACTCGTCCATCCAAAGTGAGGAAACGACTTTGGAGTCACCAAAGGAAGTGTGGCCGGAGACCTTGTCAGACTTAGGCTCCAAGCCGCGCTGTCTTCTTGCATAAGAAACCAATGCAGATTGCTTGGGGAACAGGTGCCGGCGGGAAACGAGTTTCAGCAGGAAGCGTGGGCAGAATAAATTCGGGGGAGTTATGACTACTCACACACGGCACGGGCAAGTCGCAGGACGTGCCACACTTCACTTCTGGCTAATTGTATTTTCAGTTTGGTAGCTTATGCTGCTTTGATCCTGGCCGCGCGGGCGAAAAAGAGCTAAGGCGGTTTCGCCCGCGCCTTTTTACTACTGCAACAAGCGAGAATCGTATGCGTCGAGACGTCCTGGCTTTTGGCTCACTCAGCCTGGGAGTGTTTTTTCTGCTCATCGCCAGTATCTGGTATTTGCTGGCGCTGGGACGTTAGCAAGTTGCTGTTGCCATTGACCAGTGGCTCAATGCGCAGAATAGCGCGCGCTCACCATCGTGCAAAGTATTAAGCTTCCGCGCCACCCACAATATT
>CAZXHW010000270.1:0-9355 GCA_964639915.1 uncultured Heliomicrobium sp. | reverse complement strand
GATGGAGACAGTGATCGAACTCAAGCCGCATATGCAGTGGCCCAAGAAGCCGCGCTGGTATTCAAGTTGGGCACCCGGCTGGTTGCAGGGAATGTTGCGCAAAGCCTGGCCTGACCACAAAAGCATGGACGAGTTGATCTACGGCCCCGGCGGCCTTAACGAGGCGATGCAACTGCCGGGCGTTTCGAACGCCTGGACGATGCCGATCAAGGCGCGCGTGGACATGCTCACGACCGGCGTGCGCACGCCAATTGGCATCAAGATCATGGGCGCCGACCTGGCGGAGGTGCAGAAGCTCGGCGAGCACATCGAGATGTTGCTGCAAGACGTGCCCGGCACCAAGAGCGTCTTCGCCGAGCGCACGGCGGGCGGCTACTTCCTGGACTTCACGCTCAAGCGCGAGGAACTGGCGCGCTACGGGCTGACGATTGACCAAGCCAACGACGTGGTGATGTCGGCCATCGGCGGTGAAAACGTCACGACGACAGTTGAAGGGCGCGAGCGGTATCCGGTGAATGTGCGCTATCAGCGAGACTATCGCGGCGACTTGGACAAGCTCTCGCGCACGCTGGTGATGGCTCCCGGCGGCACGCAGATTCCCATCGCGCAAATCGCCGACATCCAGTTTGTAAGCGGTCCCGCGATGATCCGCGACGAGAACGGGCGACTGTCGGGTTACGTGTACGTTGATCTCGATACGACCAAGCGCGACATCGGCGGTTATGTCACCGACGCCAAAAAGGTTATCAGCAAGAATGTGCAGTTGCCAACAGGCTACCAACTGATCTGGAGCGGGCAGTTCGAGAACATGGAGCGCGTCAAGGAGCGCCTCTTTGTCGTCGTGCCGATCACGCTTTTTCTGATCTTCCTGCTGCTCTACTTCAATACGCGCTCGGTGGCTAAGACTTTAATCATTCTGCTTGCCGTACCGTTCTCGGCGGTAGGCGCGATCTGGTTCCTTTATTTCCTCGGCTACAACATGAGCATCGCGGTCTGGGTCGGGCTGATTGCGCTGATGGGCGTGGATGCCGAGACGGGGATGTTTATGTTGCTCTACCTCGACATCGCTTATTACGAGGCGCGAGCAAAGGGACTGATGAGGAACAAGGAAGACCTGAAGCAGGCCATCCTGCAAGGCGCGGTCAAGCGGCTGCGCCCGAAGGTGATGACCGTTGGCGTGATGTTCATGGGGCTGGTGCCGATTATGTGGTCAACAGGCAGTGGTGGGGACGTGATGAAGCGCATTGCCGCGCCGATGATCGGCGGCATCTTCACCTCGTTCATCCTCGAACTGGCGGTCTACCCGGCGATCTACGAGATCTGGCGCTGGTACTTCGATGTTCGCAAGCACCCAACGACGGGACCAGAGCCGACGCTCGCGGTGTAGGTCAAGGAACGTAAGTTATGCAGCAAATTATTCCCATTACAACTTTGTTGCTCGGCGCAATGCTCGTGTCGCTGGCGGCGAGACTCATGCAGCGACGGAATCTTTCCGGAGCAACCGCGCTGAGCCTGTCGCTCTGTGGTGTTGCGCTCGGTCTTGCGCTAATTCCACCTAACTGGCAGGTGTGGCTGGCCGGTGGCGAGACGGGAGACCGCGCACTGACCTTCGCGCGCGAGCTTGGGTTGACGGGACTCTTCTTCCTGGCCGGGACGCGCTTTGATCTGAAAGAGGTCTGGCAATCGCGGCGCGTTTCTTTCTTCGTGGCGGGGGCGGGCGCACTGCTCTTCGTTACGGCTGTGATCATGCTCACGATCTTTGGACAGAATCGCGGCGCGGCGATCACAGCGGCTGCGGCCATCGTGGGAGCGAGTTTGTGGCTGCCGGGTCAGATCTCGCTCTCAAACAACGAAGGGGGGATGGCCGCAGCCCCGCTCAAGAACGCAGGCGCAGTGCTGACATTCCTCTCGCTGGCCGTGCTGCAATTCTACACGGTCTTTCACGGATTGTCCGATCGGGCAATGACCCGTTCGGCCTGGACCGTCGTCGCGCTCTACGAAGTGGTCAAGCTGGTGGTCTTCTTCTCGTCCGCTTACTTCGCCGCCAACAGGTTTCTCGCGCGCGTCGAAAGCCGCGTTTCACCCGCTCGCACGCTCATCGGCTACGTACTCATCACGGTGCTGATTTTTGTACTGGCGCTGTCGTTTGTGGGGCAACTCGGCGCGCTCGCGTGGGCTTTCGTCTCAGGCGCGCTTCTGAGCCGCAGCGAGACGGGAAGAAGGATCAGCGAGAGTGATCAGCCGGTGGCAATCGCATCGCTGTTGTCGTTTGTGTTCCTGCCACTGCTGCTTCAATCACACGGACGCCGGTTGACAGATACCGGGCTTGTCATCATCGCGGTCGTCGTTGCATTGACCTGTAAGCTCGCGGCGGTGTGGATAGGCGCGCGCGTAGGAGGCGCATCGAGCACCGATGCCGGACGGATTGCTGCCGCAGGTTTGGCATCCGGCGAACTGGCCGTTCTGGTTCTAGGCTTCAGCGTCACGAGGTGGGAGGTTGGTGGACAACTCTTCTACGGCATTCTGGCTTACGCCTTTGTCTCTTTACTGTTCAGCCCCGCGCTCTGGCGGCTCTCCGGCTCGTTCGAATACCGGTTGGCTGAACCTCACTCACGGCGTCGCCAGGTTCTTACGTCACTGCTGCTCATCGGCGTTTGCCTGTTGGCGCTGGCATCCGGCGCACGCGCGCAGTCACCATCAAGTGCGGCGGACGAAGACCCTGTCGCACGTGCGCGGGCAAGGATTGCCGGTCTGGTGGATGAACGTGCGATAGCGGCAGAGCGCGTTCTGACCGCAGCAAAGCTCGTCAATGAAAGCACTGAGGCAAGGAAGCAAGGCCATCACGAACAAGCAAAGGAAGCACTGGCTAAGGCTGAGCTGGCAATGCCGGCGACTGAAACGGCTCGGCCTAACTTGCTGGTCGAGGAGTTGAAGCGCCGACTGGCTGAAGAGCAGGCAGCGTTCAACCCAAAAACGCCGATGGCTCCATTGCCGCTAACTACTGGTTATCGGTTCGCTCCGAAGGTTCCTCAACTCGTCATCGCCCGATACCAGACCTACCGTGACACGTTCACGCGCATTCTGACGGAAGAGCAAGTGCCAGTTGAATTGCTTGCCGTCGCGTTTGTCGAGAGCGGCTTCAACCCGCAGGCACTTTCGCCGAAAGGGGCACGGGGCATCTGGCAGTTCATGCCTGGGACGGCCGCAGCATACGGCCTGTCAGTCCGTCTCGCTGCCGACCACCGCACGCACCCGGAGCATTCTACGCGCGCGGCGGCGCGTTACCTGCGCGACCTCTACAGGCAGTTCGCCGACTGGAAGCTCGCGCTCGCCGCTTACAACTGGGGCGAAGGCAACATACAGCGGGTCATCAACAGAACGGGCATCCGCGACTTTGAAGAGCTTGCGCGGCGCGGTCTGCTGCCGCTGGAAACGCGCAACTACGTGCCGTCGGTACTCGCCATCTGGACGCAATTGGACGGCATCAACGCGAAAGCAAGGCTTACTGGCGCGCCGGAGAAGGCCGAAGTAGTTGCGGACAGGCCGGCGAACCAATTCATCATTTATCCAGGAAGAGGAGAACGTAATGAGCAGTAAACATCACGCAACACAATCACACGGGCGACAACAGAAGAAGGCTGAATTCCAGACATCGCCCAAAGAACCGTCAAACAACCGGAAATACTTCGTGCTGGTCGGAATAGTTGTCGTGCTGAGCGCGGTAGCCGGTTACCTCATTTTGGGAGGCGGAAGCAGCGAGGGCGTGCCCAAAACGAACGCCCGAACCATCAGCGCGCCCGGACAGGACGTGCAGATACCGCTCTCGGAAGTGGGCGACGGAAAGGCGAAGTTTTACAACTACACGCTCGCGGACAATCAGAAAGTCAGCTTCTTCGTCGTCAAAAGCTCCGATGGGATCATCCGCGCGGCCTTCAATGCCTGTGATGTCTGCTATGAACACCGGCGCGGCTATCGCCAGGAAGGCAACGACATGGTTTGCAATAACTGCGGGCAACATTTCCCTTCCGACCGTGTCAACGAAGTGAAAGGCGGCTGTAACCCAGCGCCGCTCGAACGGACAGTGGAGGGCGACCACTTGGTGATCAAAGCGAGCGATTTGCGGCAAGGAGCTTTCTATTTCTAACGCGCACCGAGGCAGTCGCGTAAAAACGATAAAGAGGTAGCCATGAGATTGATTGATATTGTCATCGGTGGTCTGCGGCGGAGAAAAGGCCGTGTGGCGTTTATCGTCATCGGCCTCGCCGTCGGCGTCGGG
This sequence comes from uncultured Heliomicrobium sp., assembly GCA_964639915.1. GTDB lineage: Bacteria > Acidobacteriota > Blastocatellia > RBC074 > RBC074 > RBC074. The sequence continues at coordinate 5,079 of CAZXHW010000270.1, read as the reverse complement.
ACGGTGGTGGCGCTGCGGTCGCTCACCACGACGATGGAGCAGGAGATCGGCGCGCAGCTTGATCAGTACGGCGCCAACATCGTGATTGTGCCGAAGGCGAGCAGCCAGGAGTTGTCCTACGGCGGCGTCACGCTCTCGGCGGCCACCTTCGATCTTCGTCAGCTTAAGGACGAAGACATCAGCCGGATCAAATCCATCAAGTACGCCAACCGGTTGAGCCTGATTGCGCCGAAGCTGCTTGGCGCGGTGGAGATTGACGGCCAGAAATTCCTGCTTTCCGGCGCCGAACTTGATCAGGAAGTAAGGATGAAACAGTGGTGGCAGGTCGTTGGTCGCGTGCCAGGCGAGAAGGATGAACTGTTGGTCGGCTATGAAGCTGCGCAGAGGCTCGGCGTCATCAAGGCGGCGATACCGGCAGGTCACGAATCCATGCCTCACTCTGACCATACAAGCGTCAGACAACCGGAGTTGAAGCTGCTGCGCACTGAATTGACGCTCGGCGGCGAGGAATTTCGCGTAGCCGGCGTGCTTCGGGAGACGGGCGCACAGGATGACCAGATGATCTTTGCCGGCCTTCCGACCGCGCAGCGAATGCTGCACAAGCCGGACGAACTGAGCCTGATCGAAGTGAGCGCGATGTGTAACGGTTGCCCGATTGACGACATCGTGGCGCAACTGAGCGCCGCGCTGCCCGACGCCAAGGTTTCGGCTTTGCAGCAGGCAGTGCGGGCGCGCTTGCAAACGGTTGAGCGGCTGTCGCGCTTCTCGACTGCGCTTTCGGTCGTCATGCTTTTGATCGGTTTTGTCATGGTCTTCATCACGATGATGAACTCAGTAATCGAACGCACGCGGGAGATTGGCGTGCTGCGCGCGCTCGGCTTTCGCAAGAGCCACATCATCAGGATTTTTATGATCGAAGCGGCGCTGATCAGTCTGCTCGGCGGGCTGCTCGGTTGGGCGGTGGGCACGCTCTCCGGCGTGCTGTCAGCACCCTGGTTTACTGAGACCGGAGCGGTTGTAAAACCACCACTGACGCTGGCGCTGGCCGCGCTGGCGACGGCGGTGGCTGTGGGCGTGGCGAGCAGTCTCTACCCTGCGATCAAGGCCGCGAAGCTCGATCCGGCGGAAGCGCTTCGTCACTACTAACAAGGTGCAAACTATGTCGTTCATCGTCATCGAAAATGTCACGAAGGCTTACCAGCCAAACGGCGCATCCAGCCGTGCCACGGTGTTGCGCGGCGTCAGCGCCGAGATTGAAGAAGGCGAATTCGTCGCGCTGATGGGGCCGTCCGGCTCAGGCAAGACCACCCTGCTGACGATCATCGGCGCGATGAGTCAGCCGACTGACGGGCGCGTGATCATTGATGAGGTTGATGTTTACGGGCTATCAGAGGAGCGGCGCGCCGACTTTCGCCGTGAATACCTCGGCTTCGTATTTCAGCAACATCACTTACTGCCGTATCTCACCGCGCTTGAGAACGTGATGCTGCCGCTGGTGATTACGAAGTTGAACGCAAAGGAAAAGAGGGCAAAGGCGCAACTGGCGCTGGAACGTGTGGGGCTGGGTGACAAACTTGACCGTCTGCCCAACCAGTTGTCCGGAGGCGAGCAGGGCCGCGTCGCCATCGCGCGGGCGCTGGTCAACGAGCCGCCGCTGATTCTGGCCGATGAGCCGACCGGAAACCTGGACAGCCGAACCGGGGAGGAACTGATTAACGTGCTGCGCTCGCTCAACGAGCAGGGGCAGACCATTCTGATGGTTACGCATAACCCCGAAGCCGCAGCGGCAACGCACCGGGTGCTGAAGATTCAAGACGGTCTGCTGATGTCGGACTCTGCTGAAGCAGGTCGCCGCGCGGCACGACCAATGATGGAGGAAGTATGTGCAGACTGAGTTTAATTCTGTTCGCAATCATTTTCTTTGCGGCGCAACCCGCCGTGGCGCAGAGCTACGAGTTTTCCGTCGAGCATGAACACACGCTGCGTAGCTGTCGCGGGAAGCTGGTCATCACGCCGGAAAAGATCGAGTACCAGACAGAGCATAAAGATCACGCGCGCGTCTGGCACTACGACGAACTGCAACAGATCAAAGTTGAGTCGGTGAAGAAACTTGAACTGGTGAGCTACGAGGATCAGAAGTGGCGGATGGGTCTCGACCGCGTTTTCAAGTTCAAGTTGCTCGAAGGCGAAATCACAGCGGAGATCAGCGCCCTGTTGCTGGAGCGGGCCACGCGCCCGCTGGTGACGAGTGTCGCGCCCGCGCACGAAGACGCGTCGGCGTTTGAAACGCCGGTCAAACACCTGCACCGCTTCGGCGGCTGCCTCGGCACACTCAAGATATACCACGATCACATAGTTTATGAGTCGAAAGACATGCCGTCAGACTCGCGCTACTGGCGCTACGACGAGATTCACAATTTTAGCCAGTCGGAACGCTTCCGCTTCGAGCTTGTCACGTTTGAAGAAAAGTTCGGCGGGCCGAAGGCTTACAACTTTCAGTTGAGGGAAGCGCTGCCCGCGACTGCCTACGACTACGTGTGGGCGCGCGTCTACCCGTCAAAGCTGCGCCGCGAAGAACGCCTTGCGCAGCCAGGTGATTCCCCGGCGCTGTCAAGCAAGCGTCCGGGCGCGGAACAATGAAAAGGAAGCATAACCCATGAAAAGATCAATTTTAGTGTTCGCTGTTTTGCTGCTGAGCAGCGCATACGCCTTTGCCCAGCAAAAACCATCCGGCAATTTGCCGAAACAGGAAGTGCAACTGGGGCGTGGGATGAGCCTGATTGCTCCAGGACTGATGCAGTTGGGACTGGAGACGAACTTCTTTCTGCGCCTCGCCGACCAGCTTCAACTGGCGGATAAACAACGAGCGGCGCTGGAAGAGATTGCCTACGAATATCAAAAGTACAGTGTGCAAAGGCTGGCCGACCGGGATGTGGCGGATGCCGAACTGCAACGATTACTGACCCGCGACAATATTGATCTTGATGCAGTGCGCGCGAAGGTGCGTGAGGCTGAAGCGATCACGACCGACGTGAAGATTCGGATGATCGAGGCGGTTCTCAAGGCGGTCACCGCTCTCACGCACGAGCAGCATTTGAAGGCCATCACTTTGTTTCAGGAACTACAGACGCCGAAGGAGCGCCTACCGTCCGGACGCATATCTGATTAGTGGCGCGCTTCGGCAAGCGTAAGGAGGAAGAGATGAAATTATCACGAGTAATTCAAATGGCAGTGGTTTTGCTGGCGCTTATCTTCCTGCTCCGCTCGCCTTCGCTCGCACAGGAACATAAACACGAGCCTTCGCAAGACGCCGCGCCCCTCAGGCTGTCCACAGAGTTAGTCTCTTTGAGCGTGACAGTCACGGATCAAAAAGGGCAGGCGATCACGGGCCTGAAGCGCGAAAACTTCAAGGTGTATGAGAGTGGCGTCGAACAGAAGCTCGATTTCTTCAGCGCCGAAGAGATGCCGGTCTGCTGGGGGATCGTGCTGGATCGCAGCGGCAGCATGATGGAGATGATCGGCGATGTTTACCGCGCCGCTGTCCATGTGGTGGATGAAGGCACTGAGCAGGACGAGGCCTTTGTTGCCACCTTCAATCAGCAGGTCGAACTTGTCTCCGACTTCATAGCGGATAAGCACAAGCTGGGGAACTCAATTCTCGGCCTGCGTGCGGGGGGAGAGACGGCGCTCTGGGACGCCATCAACTTTGCGCTTGATCACCTTAAAAAGGCCAAGCATCGAAAGAAAGTGCTGGTCGTCATCACCGACGGAGATGACAACGCCAGCCGTATCAAGTTCCGCAAGCTGATCGAGCGCGCGGAAGAAGAGAACGTCCTTATCTATCCGGTGGGCATGTTCGAGTCGAGCAATATGTTCGGTCTCAGAATGTCGGGTAGAGGCCCACGCGATGATCTCGAAAAACTGGCGGAAGTCACCGGCGCGCGGGCGCATTTTCCCGCCAATGTTGAGCAATGCCGCGAGGTAATGCGGGCGATTGCCGGCGAGGTCAGCCACCAATACAGCGTGGGCTACTACCCGAACAATACAAAGAACGATGGCAAGTGGCGCAATATCCAAGCCGTGGTCGGCCAACCTGATAGCAAGACCAAATATGTCGCCCGGACACGCGCGGGCTATTACGCTCAAAAAGCAGAAGGAATGAAAGAACCATAAGGAGGCAATCATGAACGGAGAAAACACGGAACAACTACCTGAGCAACTGGCAAATGATGAAGAGGTACGCGCGAGAATTTCGAGTCGCGCCTACGAAATCTATTTGAGCCGTGGCTGCGAGCCTGGCTGCGAAGTAGAGGACTGGCTGCAAGCCGAAAACGAAATCCTTGCATCTTCGACTGAAGAACAGCCGCCTGCGGTCGAAGATGACGAGACAAAAGGCGAAGGGATCAAGTGATCCTTCAACAACGGTGGGAACTGCGATGAGCCTGCATCAGAAATTGCAAGACGTGTACTTCGATGCGATGCACTTGCAGGAAGCGATCGAGGCGATTCCGCCGCAGTGCGATTGCTGGAATGCGGAGGCGCATTTGGCTGCGGACTGCTGCTGTGTTGCCAAGCCAGATTCACTGGCAGGCACGATGGCGTTGCGGCAAGGCTGTCTCGTTCACTTGGGGAAGTTGAACAAGAGTCTGGGCACGTTGCGAGCGGACTGGGAGTACCAGAGTTGGGGGTATCAGCGTGAAGAGCATGAGGATGTGGAGCCAAAGCTTCAATTGCGGGTCTCGCAGGTCTTGAGCTTGTGCCGTCTGCTTGAGATGACAGTAGAAACGCTCGAAGAACGAATTGAGCAATTCAAAGCGACATGCTTGCACACAGACTTGCAGCGCATCAAGGAGAGCGCTGCTGAGCTGAAAAAGCTTGTGGAGGAAATGAATGGCCTTCTCTGAAGAAACGATCTGAGGTGTCAGGAGAAAGCAGGGCCGGAGGTAGTCTTATGACACAAGAAGAAACCATCAAGGGGTTGAAAGACCTGATTCATAAACACAAGGTCTGTTACGAGGTCTGGCCGGAGAATCTGGCGGTGAGTGGGCAACTCGTTAAGGGCGGCTTCGATCTCGAGCT
>CAZXHW010000269.1:0-9386 GCA_964639915.1 uncultured Heliomicrobium sp. | reverse complement strand
ACCCGGACTGGGAAAGCGATTGCCAATCACCACGGAAAACCAGCCGTCGTCTTTGGTGGTTTGAACCTCTTTGTCAGCGGTGTTCACCTGCCGGCAATGCGCAAGGTATTTCAATTCATCAACTGGATTTGATCCGGAACTGAAGCGAGGAGTAACGCGCGTAAAAACATCCGTTGAAACATCAATGGCAGTGCATAGCAGCCCTCGTTCAACCTGTGCGGTTGCGCCACTGCCTCCGCCGCCATCAAAACTGATGGTCGGGTCGGATGTGTACCCCGAACCACTGTCGGTCAGTGTTAGCGAAACGACCGCGCCGTTTTGCACTGTGGCAGTGGCTGCTGCCCCGGAACCTCCGCCGCCCGTGAACACAACTTGGGGCGCGGATGTATAACCCGAACCGCCTGCCGTCAATTGCAGCCCCGTTACTTTGTCCAGTTGATCTTCTGATTCCGGCACAAAGTTCGGCCCTAGGGTTCCCTGTGGAGGAGTCTGGATTTCTGTCAGGTGATACGTGCCGCTGCGGCTGGGGTTGGCCAACGGATTCCCGCCCGGCGCAATCGGGGGCGCAATGATTTCCTCGGGCGAAAACAGCAAGACTGCCAGCCACGGAGTAATTTTGTTGCCTTCGGTCAGGTAACGTTCCCAGGGCAAGCCTCGTTTGGTCAAAACGATGTGCGGCAGATTTTGATCATACGTGCCGCCGGTGGACGCAGGTGGAAACACCGAATACACGTCCGCCGGGTCAATGGCGAACCGTGGCGCGACCACTGTGAATGCTTGTTGCAAGGGAGCATTGGCGGGAAATTGCTGATCGAGCGGCTTGCCATTGGGCGCGATTCCGTCCTGAGTGTTTTGGGCGTGTTGACGGACGGAAATGATGTAATCGCCCGCTTCCAAAGGAGCTTCGAAATTGTCGTAAAAGCGAATGTCTCCGCTGGGAAGCGGATCGCCTGCGGTGGGTGTCGTTTTTCTGCTCACTGCTTTTGGGCTCCTGGTTGATGCAGCATTACGCGACGGGCGAGCCCACCATCGGGGCCGCCGGATAATTGAGATTGACGTTTGCGGCCAAGGCCGAAAGATCGCCATTGGTTCCGGCGTCGTAGCCGAAATTCGCCAGCGCGGAAAAAATCGCCTGACGATTTGCCGAAGGTCCTGTCGCAGTCAGCGTCGTGGCAATCGTGTTCAGCGATGTCGCCGATGCCTGCGGCTGGTGCGTCTGCGCCGATTGTGGAAACGGCAGATAGTTTTCATCGGTCGGATTGACCGGATCATCGCTCAGGTTTTGTTGCGGAATGGGCGGTGCCCCTGTGGGAACGATGAAGCGTGGCGAGATGCCCTGCAAACCAACCAGTCGGCCTGGCAAAACTTTCGATGCGGCGGCGGGCGTGTCGGTCTGCGGAACCGCTTTGCCCCACAGCGCTTCTGGAACAGAGCGCGTGTTCACCGTCCAAAGCCAGTCGCTGTTTAAGTCCTGATTGACGTTCCGCTCGTCTGTCACAGTCAGCGTCAGGGTTGAAGTCGTGCAGTTAATACCCATCGGACGCACGCCGACGTAATACCCGTCGCTGGTGCGCGCGCAAGCTGGAGCGTCAGCGTCTTTCGTTGCCAGTTGCGGCGGCGGAATTGGCGTTGTTCCTTGAGGCCCAACCAAATCCAATTCGGTCAGCGGGAACGCCGTTTCCACGCTGAAGATGAATTCGTCGGAGCGCACCAGCCAGCGTCCATCCGAATTGGTTTTCGGGAATAAACCTCGGTTGATGACGAGTTTGACGACATTTTGCAATGGCACAGAGGGCGTGTTTGCCGCAGTCAGTAAAGCTGCGTGTGGCTGTGCATTTTGTTTGTCCTGCGGCAACAGCGATTGGAAATCGCCGAACTCCAGATAATCATTGCCTTGTCCGAACTTCGGGCCAAAGCCGATGGTGACGGTGCAAATCCACAGATGGACGTGAACCAATCCGCCCACTGGCGGTCCCCACAGTTTCAAATCCGCACCCAGTTCGATTTTGATCGTGACTTTGACAAACAGCAGGTGAATTTTCAGGGCAATGCCCATGTCTATGCCGATTTCAGCAATGAAATAAAACGGTTTCCATTGAATCAGGAAATCGGCCCAGGCCCGGAACCAGGCAGACAACGGCCCCGCATGAAACTGCGCGTTCAAGGAACCGCCAGCCATGACGCACGAAGGCGTCAAGGCGAAATACGCTCCGCCTGAGATGGAAAGCTGGTCGCTGATTTGCCAGTTGAATCCCAGGACCGGTTCGTCCGGATACCAGGAAGGTTTATGGAAATAAGGGTGGTATCCGCCAAGGGTGATGACAAAATCGCCCGCGTGTTGGTTGCTGCCAAACCAGACAAAAAAGGCGAAGCCGCCCGTCAGATGGCAAGCCGGATCAAGCACATAGGAATTGGGCGTGAGCACTGCGGTGAAGGACACCACGCCGTCTTCCGGATCAATGATGATTTCCAGCGCCAGTTCGACATAGGCAAACGTAATCGGACCAGCTTGCGGCAATCGCGCGCGTGCCAATCCCAGAATGGCGATTTCAAAATGCTTGCCGAATTCAACGATGATCAGCGCGTTGGAATTGACCAGTTCGAAGGTTGTGAATTGCACACCCGCCGCCAGCCAATAACATCCTTGCGCCGGTAATACCCACTCCTGCAACGACTGAAGCGCTTGGGCGGGAGTCGCGCTTGCGCCGCCGATTTGCGAAGGATCAGTCAGTCCCGCCACCAACGGAAACGTGGCTACCTGATTTTGCGTGGGCAGTTTCAGCGAACGGTTATAACCAAATCCTGCTGATAATCCCGTGATAAAGAAAAAGGCTGGTCCGCCAATCGTGGCATCCAAAAAGGCAAAGATAAAAAGCGACGGATGGCCGTTGAGCGTTGCCCAAGAACCCAAAGCGGAAACAGACCACGTGCCTGCTTTGATCAGCGCTTCGCCGTTGTATTCCGTGATCTTCTGGCCATCCACCGTCACTTGCGTTTTGAAAAGCCCGCCGCTGATTTCAACGGAACCTTCGGCAAAAGTGAAATCCAGACCGTCCAAATCCAGCTTGTAGTTGCTGACATCTGTAGGCGTCGCCAGCGGAATGCCCGCGGACAATCCTTTCAAATCTATTTCCAGCCCCGCCAGCGATATGTCGCCGTCAAACAGGAAGGCCAGCAACAGATTCGGATTGGGATGTTGCCAGCCGATACCCAGCCGTTGACATTGCAGCGGACCGAATGCGCGTTGCACGGGCAGCATCACTTGGTCCGTGGGATTTTCATTTTTGTCGAACAGTTGAAAATCAAACTTGGGATCGTTGGTGGAATCGGAGCGCCAGGCAATTGCCGCCGAAAAAGGCGGATTGATGGCGGCATTATCCGCGCCTGAGCCTTGCTGTCCATCAGGATTGGAACCGGACGAAAGCAGGTTTTGTGCAACTGGATTGCCGCCACTGTTTGTAATGGTGCTGGGAGCCAGCGGCAGTCCGACATCGTCCAATCGAATGGCGAAACCATAATTCCACGCGGAAGGAGTTCCCAATTGGCCTTCCGGGTTGAGGTAGAACCGCAAGTCTGTGCCGTTAAATGTGTACCCGTTGTGATTGATGAGCGGCGACTTGGCTCCGCCTTTGATGTTCAGCCCGATGCTGGTCAGCACGAACGACGGCGCAAATGACAGGTCGCCATTCGCGGCGCGATTGAGAAACAGCACCGAAAGTCCCGGTTCCGGGGAAGCGCCTTTGCCCGCTGTGCGCTCTATCCAGTTGTTACCAGCGCTTTCACCCGTCAGCCAGGTGCCCAGGCAGAAATCAATTGCTGGTGCAGACTTGCCATTGCTGCTTGCGCCGGAAGTGATCGGAATATCCACGACCATCCGCAAACCGTAATCTTTGGCGTTGTTGTTTTCGGTTTCAGTGATGTAAATGCCGCCGCCGGGAAGGCTGACAACCGGAAAATCAAGTTTTGCCAGTCCATCCAGGAAGGCAAAAACAAAGTTCAAGGCGATTTGCGCTGCGGTTTGCCCCTGCAGGTTTTGCAGGCTCAGGTGGTAATCGCCATTGGTGTCTTTGGTCAGGAAATTGGCCGCCACCAGAAAGTCGCCGACTGTGCCTGTGGCGTATTGGTTGGAGTAAATATCGCCTTGCGTTACTCGGCCAGAGCCGACAAAGGTATTGAGAAACCCGCTGCCTTGAACAATGACTTCGCCAATCCACGTTTCGACTGTTGTATCCAGCAACGCCGCCAACGAATGGTAAGTTGAAGGCTGCGAACCGGCTCCCTGCAAATTGGCGAAAGTCAGTGTGAAGGTCGGCGTTTTATCCGCCAAAAAGATGCTGCCTTCGATTTCCAGTGCCGTGAAAGTTGCGCCGCCAACCTGGAATTTGTCTGAACTGGTGACGTAAAGCCCAATTTGTATGGGATTGTCGGGGCTGTCGGCGATGAAGCCGACGCCGTTCGGGCCGTAAGAAAACACAGGCGCATAGCAAAAGACGTCAATCGTCAACTGCCCAAGCTGAACCGGAACCAAAACTCCCAGGCCAAATTGTCCGCTGGTATCAGCATTTCCACCTGTGACCAGGTGGAACACCGTGTTTAATCCGCTGGCTGGATTGGGAATTGGAAACCACTGGGCATTCGGAAACACCGATGGCGGAGTTTTTTCGCCCGGCCCCAAAATACCGTTAAGCAGAACAACCAGATCATTCAGCCGATCCGGCACTTGCTCCAGTTGAGCGATCGGGTTTCCAAACCAATCGGTGTTTACCGTTAGGTTGTCGTCCGGACCACTCAGCAACCCGATCAAGCGGCCAATTGCAGTAACTTCAGCACCCAGAGAATTCAGTGTAAGCATAAACGGCTTCTCGTACCGGAAATTAAAGAGGAATGTTGTATCGTAAGACAGAATGGTCAGAGGTATTAGGGCCAGTCTTGTACTGCTGCATCATGGTTACGGTTGTGCCACCGTATTGCTTGGAGGGGTCATACAGTAATCCCCAATCCAATTCGCCACCGCTTTGTTGTGTAGCGACTCCAGTGTTGATGATGCTAAAGTGGTCGTAAACCTGAATGTTATACTTCAACAAATCAATGTTCATATCACCCACGATAATTGCAGAAGCCGTTTCAGGAATTACCGTAATAATCTTTTTCATCAACTCATCTAATTCTTGTTGTGCTAGTGCGGGATAACCACTGATGAGATGTACAACAAGAATGACGAACTTCACGTCGTTTTGATAACCCAGAGAAATCATGACTCCAGGACGGATACTGTATTGGGTTTTGAAGGCTTTGATGGAATTCACCTGGAGTTTCATTACAGAGGTTCTGTCTGGAATGAACATGGCGCCTAGCGAACACCGGGAATTGGTTTTGGTTCCTGAATTCATCTCGGCGAATGTTTTTACCCAAGGAATCCACGTTGCCCATTTGCCACGAGGCGCTGTCTCATAGCCCCCACAAAAGCTGTTTGGCACCAACGAATTTTGGTTAAACCAGGCCTGCCTCTCGTCAAAAAAATAAGTGTTATTGATTTGAACGTCCCAGTTTGATACCCAAGGGCCCCAACCGGCTTCCGTCAGAACACCGGCGATATTTGCTCCACCGCCATTCACCGCTGGTCCAACCCAGTTATTCCATAAAATATCCCATTTATTCCCAAACGAGTTCCAGGCAAATAGTCTCAACATAAGGAGTCATCAGCCAAAGACAGGCTTCAGCTTATTTTTGAAAAAAGGCTTGCTCAGATTGGTAAAGACGATTCCATGCCGTTCGGCACGGAACGCAATGTAGTGCGAAGATATGACCGCGAAGGGAAAAACAAACTGCTGGTGATACTGCAGGAACTGCTGACCGCTAAGGCTACGGTCTGAAAAGTCAGAGTCGAACGCGGGGGATTCTACTGACGAACATGAAATATGCAAGTCATGGGCAGGAAAATTTGCAGAACCCTTTGAAAAAATTACAAAGGGTTCAATAATTCAGAAATTGATGATGAAAGATGAAGTCGGGAGAAAGTGTGGAGGCGGCGATCGGAATCGAACCGATGAATAAAGGTTTTGCAGACCTCTGCCTTACCACTTGGCTACGCCGCCATCTGAAGAATTTTATGAGTGCAAAGATTGATTTCGAGCAATGTTTTCAGGCTTGAAATCACGATTGGGCGAGTGAACGTCCCCGAAACGAGCGCGTATGCTCCCATAGTTCATTGCTTCCGTCAAGACCCTGTCCAAACTCGCTGAAGGAGAAGAAACAATGTTTGCAATGAAGTGTTTGTTGTTCGGAATGCTGCTCGTAGGTGTTGCCCTAGAGCCGGTTTGGGGTTGGCAAGCTGACAACTCCAAGCCAAAAGTCCTGGCAAAAATGCTGGCGCAATCGCAACAATTGATTTTGGTGACGACCAAAGATTGGAATGCCGTTGATGGGGAATTGCGAAGTTATGAACGCACGTCCGATGGAAAATCCTGGAAACTAAAAAGCGAAAAATTCGCAGTTGTTGTGGGTCGCAACGGAATGGCTTGGGGAAAAGGATTGCACGGAGAACCGATGGTGCTGGCCAACTCGGGCGACCCGATCAAGAAGGAAGGGGACGGGCGCGCACCTGCGGGCATTTTCAATCTGAGTTCAGCGTTTGGTTATGCGCAGCAGCAGAATGCCAAGGTGAAACTGCCTTACCTGCAAGCCACCGCGATGTCTGAATGTGTGGATGATACGCGTTCGGGTTATTACAACCGCTTGGTTGAGCGCAATAGAATTGCCAGTCCGGATTGGAAAAGCTCCGAACAGATGCGGCGCAACGACGAATTGTATCGCTGGGGGGTAGTTGTGGATCACAACACGGACAAACCCGAAGCGGGCGCAGGTTCCTGCATTTTTCTTCACATCTGGGAAAGGGCAGGAAAGGGAACTGCCGGTTGCACCGCGATGGAGCCTGAACGGATAGAAAAGTTATTGTCGTGGTTGGATTCGAAAAAGAACCCTGTGCTGGTGCAACTGCCGCAGGCTGCCTTTGAACGCTTGCGCGATTCACTGGGATTGCCGCGCTAAATCGCCTGTCCGGCGGCAAAGCCCGAAGCCCACGCCCACTGGAAGTTGAAGCCGCCTAAATGACCGGTTACGTCCACAACTTCGCCAATGAAAAAGAGCCTTGGAACCTGTCGCGCTTCCATTGTTTTCGATGACAGTTCACTGGTGTCTACGCCTCCAACAGTCACTTCAGCCTTGCGATAACCTTCAGTCCCATCTGGAATAATTCGCCAGCGGTGAATTCGCTCAGCAATTGTCCGCAACTCTTTGTTCGAAAATTGCCGCATAGGTTTCGAATCGCCATTCATCGCCGCCCAGGCTTGCGCAAAACGTTGTGGCCAGAACTGACCCAGAACTGTTTTTAACTCTTTCAAGCTCTCGCGCTCGCTGGTCAAAAGTTCTTCAGCGTTCCCGTCCGGTAACAAATCAATTTCAATCGCTTCGCCGGAATTCCAATAGGACGAAATTTGCAGAATTGCCGGGCCGCTCAAGCCTTGATGTGTGACCAGAATGTTTTCGCGGAATTGCTGCCTGCCAAATTTGACCTTTGCATCCACCGAAACTCCGCTCAGCGGGCTGAACACATTTCGGTCATGTTCAGCCAGCGTAAACGGCACCAGCGCCGGTTTGGTTTGCGTGACTTTCAATCCGAACTGTCGCGCCAGCCGATGGCCAAAATCCGTTGCACCCATTTTCGGAATGGAAAGTCCGCCTGTGGCAATGACTAAGGCTTCGCTTTCAAACCGTCCTTGGTTGGTTTCCACAATGAAGCTGTCGCCAAGCTTTTCAACGGATTGAACTCGGCAGTTAACGCGGGTTTCGACTTTGGCGCGATTGCATTCATCCAACAGCATTCCGACGATTTGCTGCGAGCTTTCATCGCAAAACAATTGGCCCAGCTTTTTTTCGTGATAGGCAATGCGATGTTTTCTGACCAGTTCGATGAAATCTTGCGGCGTGTACCGGGCCAGCGCCGATTTATGAAAGTTCGGATTGCGGCTGATGAAATTTTCCGGTGCGGTATGCAGGTTGGTGAAATTGCAACGCCCGCCGCCGCTGATCAAAATCTTTTTGCCGACTTTTTCGGCTTGTTCGATCAACAGCACCGAACGGCGGCGCTGGCCCGCAGTTAGAGCGCAGAACAATCCAGCCGCGCCTCCGCCGATGACAATCAAGTCTTTTTTCATGGGTTGTGGATGTTGAGAAGCAGTTTACCGAAACCGGAGATTAGCATATCTTGTCGGCCTTCCTGTCTAATCATCATCACCAAAATTTTTGAGGAAACAATGGCACTAATTGGAGCAAATGAACTGAAACGTAAAATGCTGATTACGGTCGAAGGCCAGCCGTACACCGTGGTCGAAGTCACTTTTGCCAGCCCCAGCGCGCGCGGCGCTTCGACGATGGTGCGCACAAAGCTGCGGCATCTGTTGACCGAAGCCGTGCTGGAAAAATCGTTCAAAACAAGTGAAAAGTTTGAAGAGCCGGATGTTGCTCTGTCGCCCGCGTCGTTTATGTACTCCGATGGCGATGGGTATCACTTTATGGATGATGAATCCTACGAACAGTTCGCGCTGACCGAAGATCAACTGGGCGACGACCGCTTTTACCTGAAAGACGGAGTCTCGTTGCAGGTTCGCAAATACAACGGCGACCCGATTGCGCTGCAACTGCCTCCGCACATTGATTTGACCGTGACGGATGCAGAACCCGGAGTTCGCGGCGATTCGGCTTCGGGCGGAACGACGAAAGCCGCAACGCTGGAAACCGGTTTGGTGGTTCGCGTGCCGCTGTTTATCAAAGAGGGGGAACTCGTGCGCATTAACACGCAAACCAGTGAATTTGTCAGCCGCGCGAAAGACTAAATCGAATCAAACAAGAAATGAGACATAGTTTTTGACAGGATTTTCAGGATGTTTCAGGATTTACATAGAGGTTATGGCTGTCTGGTGAATCAGAATCTTGAAAAATCCTGTCCATCCTGTCTAAAAGTTTTGTGTTCCGATTAGGGCGTCATTTCAATTGCGAATAAACACGAATTTCTACGTATTGTCTGGGCAGTACGATTCGTGTTTATGTGTCATCCAAAGAACTGTTTATGGCAAAACTTCGATGGGGATTGATTGGTTGTGGCGACATTTCGCGCAAGCGGGTCGCTCCGGCTTTGGTGGAGCTGGAAACGTGTGAACTGGTTGCCGTCAATCGAGCGCGCACCGATCTAGCGGAAAGCTTCGCGCGTGAATTTGGCGCTCGGCGCTGGTACGGTGATTGGCGAGAAGTGATTGCCGATGCCGAGGTTGACGCGGTTTATATCGCTACACCGGTTTACCTGCACGCGGAACAGACCATTGCTGCCGCCG
>CAZXHW010000268.1:0-9413 GCA_964639915.1 uncultured Heliomicrobium sp. | reverse complement strand
GGAAGGCGATCCCTTGCGACAAGCCAACTTCGCCAAACTATCTGCCTTGCCACCGCGTTTAAACGTCCAGCTTTACGGGTTTCATCCCAATCAGGAAACACGTCCGGAAAGAGTTGGCTTAAGCGTAACACCACGCCTGAATAGTTTTCCCGGGCAAATTGCCATTGCCAACGGAGATTTTCGGTTCACCCCAAAGAATCCGATCTATTACCTGACAACGCCTAAACTTACAGCTGTGCAGGATTGCAGCCTGATTTTCAAAGACGATTTGGTTTTTGGCATCGCGCTTTACGACACGGGACAGGAAGGGAAGCATACTGTTTATCCCATCGCCCGCATTCAGGCGATTGCCGAATCCGTGATTAAATCGAATCAAAGCATCGCTTATGGCTGGTTAGGAGCCAACGGGCAGAACTTCGCGCCACCAATTCAGACGCAGACCAGCAGCAATCGAAAACCGGGCGAACCTGGAATCGTGATCACCGCCATTGCCCCGGATAGCCCTGCGGACTTGGCCGGCGTAGCGCCAAAAGACATTTTGCTAAGCATTAATGACCGGCGGGTCGAAACGCGCGAACAACTGGCTTCGGCGATTCGCCAGATTCCGGCTGACAGCGACGTCACATTGCGGGTCAGACGCGGCAGCGAGTACAAAATGTTAAGAGCAAAGCTTGCGCCAGCGCCCGCGACCGAACCTGAACAGCAGCTTTTTGCTTTCGTGCGTCGTCTGGAAACAATGAAGGCCGAACTGAAATCAATTCCGGCTTCAGACCCAAAGCGGTCGAATATGGAAGCAAAGGTCAACATGATGACAAACTTTGTTCAGGTATTGACTTCGCCTGCGCCGCCAGACATTCGATTGCGCGTTTTATATGGCTTTGAAGTTCAAACCCTGACTGGCCAATTGATGAATTACTTCGCGGTCACAAGTGGTTTACTGGTTGCCAACGTTGCCGACAAAAACAAAGCCTTGCGCGCAGGACTGCAAGCAGGCGACATCATTGTCAAAGTGGGCGATCAGCCTATTTCCCACTTGCTGTCTCTGATCAATGCGCTGGACAATTCAAAAGGCGAAATGATCGAAATCACGGTTTCCAGACGTAAAGAAACGATCAAGCTTTCCCTTCCCCGCTGATCCAGCGAGGCTCAAGCCTTCAAAAGTTGCGGCTCTATTCCTTAGCTGTTATGCTTTCCGCGCGTTGGATCAACGCGAATTCCAAATTCAAATTTGCAATCATAACCGCCCGCGGAAGTCCGCGCGCTGAAAATCGAAATTAGATGTCAGCCAAAATCACCGTTATTGTTTACATCGTCATAAGCTTCGAAATTGGCATATTGCTTTTGTTTCTGCCTTGGTCACCGTGGTGGCATGACAATTTTTTTCTTTATTTCATTACCGGCAAACTGCATGCGCCGTGGGTAGCAACCTTTCTGACGCACAAGGCTGTGAGAGGAGCGGTAACCGGCATCGGCGTTTTGAACATCCTGGCCGGGGCGTATGAAATCTTCAAATTTCGCGATAGTGTCAATCAGTTGGTTTCGACAGACGAACTCCCATCTGAAAAATCAACTCCTGCTCCCGTAACAGAAAACTACGTTGAACCCGCTCCACAACAACCGTCTGCTTTATCTGATCACCAGCCGCCAAACTTTCCTCCGCAAAGCTGATCCCAATCAAACGGCTATCCAGCTACAACTAGAAGCAATTCACCACGCGGCTGCCGCGGGCTGCCAGTTGATTCAAATTCGAGAAAAGGATTTAAACGCGCAAGCGTTGGCTGAGTTCACGCGACAAGCAATTGCCGTCGCTCGTCCGTTCGGAGCAAGAGTGCTGGTCAACGACCGGCTTGATGTGGCGATTGCAGCCAAGGCAGATGGGGTTCACTTGAGAGTGTCATCACTCTCAGCAGCCCAAGTTCGACGGTCAGTGATGGAAAAAGGCTTGCAGGATTTTTTGATCGGCGTTTCGACGCATTCGCTGGCAGAAGCAAAAGCCGCAGAAATTGGCGGCGCTGATTTCACTGTTTGCGGGCCAGTTTTTGACACGCCGTCAAAGCGAGAATTCGGCGAACCGCTCGGTTTGGAACGATTCGCCGAAATCTGCCAAGCGATCAACATTCCTGTGCTGGCGCTGGGCGGAATTAGCCTGAGCAACTTTCAACAGCCACTCAAAGCTGGCGCAGCAGGCGTTGCAGCAATCAGCCTGTTTACTGACCTTGAAACCTTGCCTACAACCATTGCCGAATTGTTGAGACGCCACAAAATGGCAGAAGCCCGCACCGAGTAAGGGCGTAAAACTCCCTTACTCGGTGCGGGCTTCTGCCTAATCCTTACAGCGCAAAGTAGCCGACCAAATCAATCACCAAATCCGTCGTGGTCGAAGCGAAGCGATTGAAAGCGCCGTCGCCTCCAAGCACTACGGTGAAGTGGCGATTGAAAACCTGACCTGCTCGATAGTTCGACGTGGCAACGAATGGCTGGCTTGGCGCAGTGCTTGGCCAGAAGGTCAGGAAGCCATTGGCAGTGGCGTTGACCGTGGTCGCATTGCCAACAACAGCTCTTGCCGAGCCGAAGATGCTCGTGCAGGTTCCCATCGTGTCCTGCGTGTAGATCCCGCCCCCGTTCATCGGCGCGCCGGGCATGAAGCAGGCAGCTTGACTCACACGCGTATCAAGCAAGCGAACCGGTGTCGGCAGCGCGTTAAACAACAGCCCTTGGCCATTCGCATCAATCAACTGCGTGCTGTAATAGCCCAGCAGATCAATGACCAGGTCAGTCGTTGCCGCCGTGAAAATGTTGAATTGACCGCTTGGCGACAATCCCACCGTGAATGCCGTATTCATGTTGAAGCCCGCTTGAAAGTTCGAGCTTGCCACCAATGGCCGCGCGGCATCTGCCGGAAACAACGTCAGGAAGCCGTTGGCTTGCGGATTGACTGCTGTGGCATTGCCGACCACCGCCAACGCTCCGGCTGGAATGGTGACGTCGCAGGTCCCTGTGCCACCCTGCGTCATTGTCGAACCTGCAATCAGCGGCGCACCGGGCGTGAAACAGGCGGTTGCTCCTACGCGTGTGTCCGCCCACCGAACGGGATGCGGCAACGGATGAAAATACAACCCCATTGCTGAAGGCGGCGCGTAATAACCCGTAACGTCTACGACGACATTGGTGTTGGAATTGACGAAGATATTGAATGCTCCGTCGTTTGCCCCAAGTCCAACTGTGAAGACGTTGTTTAAGGTTTGATTGGCCGCGTAATTCGAATTGGCAGCAAGCGGCCTGGGAATGTCGCTTGGATACAGCGTCAAGAATCCTCCACCGGATTCAACCGTCGTAATGTTGCCAACCAAAACACGCGCATTCGACGGGATCGTCAAACCGTCGCAAGTTCTGCCCGCAGCGGTCTGCGTTCGAAACGTTCCGCCCACAATCATTGCTCCTGGCGCATCGCACCCCGGAGCGCCGACGCGCGTGTCCAGCAATCGAACCGGATGCGCCAGCGGATAAAACTGCAAGCCGCTTCCAGCCGTTGATGCGCTCTGATTCACGATAAAGCCACGCCCTGCAACCGTAAGCGTTCCAACGCGCGCAGGACCGGTATTGATCGCAATCGTAAAGCTGATGGTGTCACTTCCTACACTGCCGAAATTGTTGAGTGTGATCCAGGCTGCGTTGCTTGATGCTGGCCAGCTACAGCCACTGTCTGCGGTTACGTTTACGACTCCGCTGCCGCCCGCCGCGGTGAAGTTCTGAGACGTTGGACTGATCGTGAACTCGCCGCAGTTGCCGGGAACGGCCACTGTGTAATTGCGGCTGGCGGAGCACAAATTTGACCCGGTCGCCGTCACTGTAAAATTGTAAGTTCCGGTTGCCACCGGAGTCCCAGAAAGTGTTCCGCTACTGGTTAAGTTCAAACCGATAGGCAAGGCGCCGCCGGAAACAACAAAATTATGGGATTGGCTGTCGCCGGTTGCGCCAAGGGTCTGGCTGTAAGCATTGCCAACAAATCCATTTGGCAAAGTTGCTGGCGTGACTGTCAGCGACAAACAGCCTAGCCCGCCAGCGATGAAGGCGACGCCTTGATCGGTTTGCGCGCCATCGTCAAAGCCAGGAGCGCCAATCACCATCTGGCCGCCGCTGAAGCCGACCGAGCCACCGAAAAATGTTCCGGCTTGCGCGGTAAAGGCATTCAGTTGCTGAACTCGCACCCA
Organism: uncultured Heliomicrobium sp.; assembly: GCA_964639915.1. Classification (GTDB taxonomy): domain Bacteria; phylum Acidobacteriota; class Blastocatellia; order RBC074; family RBC074; genus RBC074. The sequence goes on along the minus strand of CAZXHW010000268.1, from coordinate 5,202 downwards.
GCTTGTGCCGCGCCGCTCGAATACAAACGCGCTTCCCCAATCATTCACGCCGGGTTCATTGTCAACGCGAGCGCCAACAATGACGTTTTCGCCGCTGATACTGACAGTTTCACCGAAATTGTCTTGCGCCTGGCCGTTTGCATCAGTCAGCTTTGTCTCCAGATTCCACAACGAACCTGCGGCGTTTGCCCGTTTGAAAACATATGCGGCGCCTTGGTTTGAGTTTGGCGCGTCGGCAAAAAACGAACCGCTGACCAGAGTATTTTCGTCTTCGCTGAGAGCAACGGAAATGCCGAATTCATCCTGCGAAACAGCATCGGGCGCGGTCAGATCTAACTGACTTGTCCACGTCGTTCCGGTGCGCGTATAAATCCGAACCATTCCCTGGCTGAGCAGCGAAACACTTCTGAGCGGCGCACCTGCAATCAGCGTGTTTCCGCGCAGCGCAACTGCCCAACCCAATTTGCTTTCCTGTACGTTTGTCCCTGCTGTGGTCTGCTGGGTCCAAAAATCATCCGAACGAGTGAACACGTAAATCGCGCCGGAATTGGTGGCAGCGCCGCTGGTCCCATCGTAATCAGGTGCCCCGACGGCAATGGTCTCGCCGCTGATGCTGACCGACCAACCGAAATGATCGTTCGCGCGCCCATTGGCCGGAAACAATCGTTGCTGAAAATTCCAAGCCGTGCCAATTCGAACGAAAACATACGCCGCGCCTCGTTCCGGCAGGCCAGGGTTCTCGTCACGCGAAGCGCCAACGACAAGCGTGTCTCCGTGGATCGCCACCGAATTGCCAAAAAAGTCACTTACATCACCATCCGGCGCGGTCACAGTTGCCTGTAGCGCCCAAGCAGCTCCATTGCGCTGATAAACGTAAACTGCGCCCTGATCTGTGAAGCCGGAAACATCCGATCCCGGCGCGCCGACAACTGCCGTGTCACCGCTGATCGCAACGGAAGTTCCAATTTGGTCACCGCCTGCGCCAAAAGTTTCGCTTCCCAAAATACCGGCTCCACCGTTAATGCCGATGCGCCCGGTCACTTGAAACGCATAAACCGCGCCTTCATCTGTATCTCCGCCAATGTCAGCTCCGGTGCTGCCGGCCAACAAATGCCTTGGCCCGATGGCAATCGCTCGACCGAACGTGTCATTGGATGCGCCATCAACCGCGATCAATTTATCCCGCTGAGTCCAGGTTGTTGATTCACGGGAAAAGACATACACAGAGCCTTGATTGAGGGCAGTTGAGACGTCGTCAAAAGCCGCGCCCACCGCCAGAAAGTCTCCTGACAGCGCGATTGCGATTCCGAAAAAGTCCTCGGCGTCACCCGACGAAGGACTGACTTTGGCTTGTGGCGACCAGATTCCGGCTGCATTCCTGACGAAAATATAAGCGGAGCCTTGATTCCCAATCGCTCCGTTGTCATCACCCGGCGCGCCAATGGCCGCTGTGTTCCCGCTGAGCGTCACGGAAAACCCGAACTGATCATCCGGCAACCCATCGGCCGCCGTCAGTTTTTGCTGCTGAGTCCAACCGCCGCCGATGCGCTTGAAAACATAAGCCGCTCCGGCTCCGCTAGAAGCTCCGAAAGCGCCCACAAAAGCTGTATCACCGTCCAGCGCAACGGAACCGCCGAAGAACATGCCTTGTGTGGTGTCGTTCGGAATGAGTTTCTGTTGCTGCCGCCAGGTTCCCGCGATAGGCGTAAAGACATAAACGGCATTGGCGGCAGGCGCGCTGGCAAGCACCGTGGTGCCGCTAATCGCAACAGACAACCCAAGCCAGTGATCTTGCGCACCATCCGATGCCGTCAGCTTTTGCTGCAAATTCCAGGTCGTGCCGGTGCGGGCATAAACATAAGCCGAACCTTGATCGAATTCATTGCCGATGTTGTCTCTGAAAGCGCCAGCGACCAAGGTGTCGCCGTCAATCGCAACCGAATAACCAAATTGATCGCCCTGATCTGCTTCGGCAACGATTTTGGCTTGCTGCGTCCAGGTATCACCGCTTCGCGTGAAAACATAAACCGAACCTTGATCAGGAGCGGTAATGTCATCGTCCGGAGCGCCGACTACTGCCGTATCACCACTGATCGCCACAGATGCTCCCACATGATCGTTGGGGCCGCCGGATGGGCCGATGATCTTGGCTTGCAACGTCAGCACAGGGTCAATCGTCAACGGATATTCCGCCGCGCCATCATCCACCACAATCGAAAGCTGATTGCCGCTAACTTCAAAGTGCGCGGGCAATTCTTTCTGCTGCGCGTCAAACACGTGAAGCTTTCCATAGCTAAAGGCTTGATCACCGTCCGCACTGCGAAGCCCAATCGTCTGGGTTTCCGGCTCCAGCACAGGTCGCCAGGTTCCGCCGATTTCCATCTGCACGCGCAATTGCGCTGACTCCGCTTGCTTCCCCGCTGGCGGCGCAGACAAAACAAAACCATGTTCTATGCCTTCAGGGTTGTTGATGAACCATTCCCGGATTGCGGATGTCGAATTGCCAGCCGTGGAATTGAGCGCGTGCCCGTATTCAATCCGGTTTTCTTTCGCATCCAGAGTAGTGGGTTTCAGAAGACTGAGGCTTTTGTCGTATCCATACGCAACCAGCTTTATGGCAAGTTCGCTTTGCTGTTTCGCTTCGCCGGTCACAACACGCAACCCCGGCGCTGTGTCCGAATCTGCGGCGGCAAATGTTGCCTTGAAGCCTTGCGCCGGATTGGCGAACTGAAACGCTTTGCCATCGGCAATGGGCTGCGCGTTGTAACGTGTTGCTGTCACTGCCGCCGTCAGCGAATTGTAAGCTCCCTGTTTTTTTAACTGTTCAATTGCCTGCTCGCCTTGCAAGGAGGTTGCCGCGGCGCTGGCTGGCGTCCGGGTTTTGAAAATTACAGCACCTACGATCAGCAACACCGAGATGAGTGCAATAAATATGACGACATCTCTTTCACGAATTTTCATAACGATTCCTTTTGTATTTTGCAGCGTGAATTGACCGTCGAAGGTGATTGAAGACACACCTTTCCCAACTCCGCGCAGAGTGCGGGTTCGGGAAACACGTTTGGTTTATTCAGTCTTTACCGTCGAACGATTACACTGCCCGGGTCATTTCTATAGGGGAATTCGATTTTGCTATCGGCGAAATCAGAGCATTGCAGCCTGAAGAGAATCTAGAGTTAGCTGGTGCTGAAACCATTGGCGGTCGTGAGCCATCACGTAGCGCTACGCCCGGCATCCAAGAGAAGCCCGGCAATGAAGCCCTCGATTCTTCATTGCGGAAACCAAAGCGCGCTCACCCGCTCAGAAGCAACAGCCACTGACTTACCAATGGTTTCAGCACCAGCCAAACGCCTAACCGTAGAAGATTCTTTACACACTTCATGAAGCCACATAGAATGCGTATCGAAGCCGCTCAAAAACTTTCCATCACAGGTGAAGACGACGCTCCTTCCCTGGCTCTCTCACAGCAGATGAAATAATTTGTTCCTACGAGCATCGAATGAGCAGACGTTCCACCTCCCAAACCGAAGCAAGGTTCAATTCAATTGTTGAAGAGTATGGCCGCAGTTTGCGCCAGACGATTCTGCGCGTTTGCCCGCGTGATCTGGGGCTGCAATTCGATGAAATTGAACAGGAAGCGCGGCTCAGAATCTGGAAAGCGCTGGAAAGTGAGAGAGAAATCCATGACTTGGCGTCTTACCTTTACCGAATCGCTGTTTCGGCAACGCTCGACGCCGTGCGCCGTGTGAAGCGGAAACGCGAGGAGCAATTAGTCATCGAAGCTGAAGACGAGTCGTCGTCAAACACCCAATCGCATCACTTAAAAGTTGATCCGATGTTTGCGCCTGACCTCGAAGCTTCGCGCAAGCAAACCATCCAGCGAGTAAAAGAAGTCATGGCTCGATTGCCCGACAATCGTCGCCAGGCCGTCGGCTTGCATTTGCAAGGTATGACTACACAGGAAATCGCCGATCTGCTGGATTGGACAGAGCCCAAAGCGCGCAATCTGGTTTATCGCGGGTTAAATGATCTGAGACAGTCGCTGAAGGAGTCGGGCATTGATTATGAAATTGACTGAGCAAGACATCAAAGATTTGTGGCAGCAAAATGCCGCCAGTGCGACAGGGCAAAGCCATTGCCTGACCGATGACTTGTTGCTACGCGCCGGAATGAATGATTTAGCGGAAAACGAGCGCCAGCAAATTGCCGATCATCTAGCTGGCTGCGTTGATTGCGCCGACGCATACAAAATCGCCCGCGCAGCCAATGCTTGGGCAAAGGAAACCGCAGCCGAATATGAACCGCGATCTGCAAAACCAGTCGAACCGCGTTTTGACCATCAGCCCTCGTTTTTTGACTTCTTAAGGCTCAGGCCCGCACAAGCTGCAGTGGCAGCGATGTTGTTGGTTGCGGTTGTCGTTGGTTCATGGGCACTGAAGTTGCGGATGGAAAACCAGAACCTTCAAACAACGCTCCAACAACAACGGGAAGAAAGAAATCTGGCCGCCGCAAAAGAAGTAAGCCAGTTGCAGCAAAACGCCGAACAGCTTTTGGCCAGCAATCAATCGCTGACAAATGAAAATGCCCGACTCAAAGAAGAACTGGATGCCCTAGCCAAACCCCAACTGGAAACGCCCATCATTGACGTTGACCCAATCAATAATACTCGCGGCGTTCCAACCGCAATCACGCGCGTTGAAGTCCCCAACGCGGCAGCGTTCTTCACGCTGATCCTGCATCTGAGCAAGGAGCCGCCATCTTCCACGCTGTTCGCGGAATTGCGCGACGTCGAGCAAAACAAAATGGTTTGGAGCAGTCAGGTACAAAAAGGCTCTGCGCCGAACCTGACGCTGCTGCTGGCGCGCCGTAATCTTCCGGCGGGCAAATATCGCGTTCAACTTTCCGCCGTAAGCCAGAAGCGCCGTGTGCCGCTGGATCATTACGAAGTTGAGGTGGTTTATCCGGGCGGAGCTTCCAGTTCACCCAAACCACTCGAACCCAAGTAAGGCAACGCATGAAAAGTCTCCTTGTCGTTTTATCGGTTTTTGCCGCGCTGCTGGGCATTTCCGCTTTCGTGCAGGCGCAAACCATCACCCCACTCGCCGCTCCGGGTATGTCTGTTGAGCGTGAAATTTCTATTGGTCAATCGCAAACCTTTTCTCTGCCACTTGTAGCCGGGCAGTTCATTCATCTGGACGTGAT
>CAZXHW010000267.1:0-9420 GCA_964639915.1 uncultured Heliomicrobium sp. | reverse complement strand
CACGCGAAGACACCTTTATCCAGAAGATCAAAGCTTTGGGCGCGAACGTCAATGTGCAGAATCTCGATCCGATGCTGGACGCCATGCGCGCCATCAAAAGTCCACGCGAAATCGCCATCATTCGCGAAGCCACACGCATTACAGGCTTGGGCATTATGGAAGCCATGCGCGAAGCGCGGCCGGGCCTTTATGAATACGAACTGCAAGCACCCGCCGAATTCGTGTTCAAAAAACACGGCTCGCAAGCGGCAGCTTATTTTGCGCTGATTGCCACCGGCCAGAACACGCTGTATTCGCATTACCATTTCAACACGTCGAAGCTGCAGGATGGCGATCTGGTGCAATTCGATTACGCGCCGGAATATAAGTACTACGTTTCAGACGTGACGCGCGTCTTTCCGGCCAATGGCAAATTCACGGCGTGGCAGCGGGAGTATTACACCGTTTATTTGCGGCTATATCAGGCGCTGATGACTTCAATCAAAGTTCACGTCGCGCCGCGCGACATCATCAAAGAAGCCGTTGGAAAAATGGACGCAATTCTGGCCAGCTACAAATTTACCGATCCGAAAATCAAGGAAGCGGCAAAGCAGTTTGTGGAACGCTACCGAACCAGCCGGGCCAACAGCCTTGGCCACACCATCGGCCTTGAAGTTCATGATGTGCGCTTACCAACCGAAACGCTGGAACCAGGAGCGCTGTTTACCATCGAACCGGCAATGAAGATTCCGGAACTGAATTTGGGCATCCGATTGGAAGACGTGATTTTGATCACGGAAACTGGCTACGAAAATCTATCTGCCTTTGTCCCTGTCGAAATTGCCGACATTGAAAAAATCATGGCAGAACCCGGCTTAAGCGAAAGACCCATTAAAGGTGGTTCTGCGACGACAAAGAAATAATCCTTGAACCTATCACAGGCAAACCGTCCCTCACCTACAATCTCACGACCGTCACAGACACTTGTTGACGGTCGTGAGTTCCACAAACAAGGCGCCCTTGGATTGCTCGGCTTGGGATTCTGAACTTTTTGACACCTCGCTGAACGCTGTGCTAAAAAGCCCAATCAATGCAGTGATTTCTTACTTTTATCAAGATATTTGAGGTTGGATCACTTTGGCCCCATCCCGAATGGTCTTGAAAATTGTGACCAACCGTCTCCCGTGAATTATCTGCTTAGGCGCTCGTTACCCATCAACCTACAAACGTTTAACCTACTTAGAAAGGCGAGGAAAAAATTATGGCAGCATCAGCACCTGCACTAGCTCGTAAGCGAGAAACCGCGAATAGCGAAGATCCCATTCGCACCATCTGCTTAACCATTCAGCCGATGAATGCTGAAACCTTTGCCCCTTATGGCCAGATTGTCACAGAACGCGGTGACGTTGCGCTGGATACGGACGGTGGAAAAGCCAGTGTGACAGCCCAAACTGTCGAAGCGCGTCCCATGATCCTGGATTTTCTGGGTCGTCATATGCGCTCAGAACAGTTTTTTGCGCCCTTAGGAGCCACAAAATCTGTCATCACCGTAGCCCCGCCATGCGAAAATGAAAGCTCGATGCCAGACATCAACAAACTGGCTGCGTTTTTGGTGGATGGCGAGTGCGCATTCAAACTTCATCGCGGCACCTGGCACGCCAGCGCGTTTCCGCTGATGGAAAAAGCTTCGTTTTTGGTGATGGATCGAGAAAACACGCTGGAAGAAGATTACGATTTGCGTGACCTGAAAACCACGCTCGGCGTGGTGGTTCAAATCCAGCAGTAATCCAAACAAGTAATTTCAAAATCAGGTGGGACAATCCAGGATTGTCCCACGGTAGTATTTCAGTTATGCAGAAAACCAAAGTGATTTTTCGAAATGCGCTGATCGTGGCGCTTTTTTCATTAACTGCCGTTTTAACGGCTTGCAACAAAGGCAGCGTGGTTTCCGATTCGGCGTCGCAACAACCGACGACACCACAACCGGCTGCTCAGCAACCGGCGACCCAGCAGCAACCTGCCGCGCAACCGGCTGGCGCACAGCAGCAGGCCGCACAGGCCCAACAAGCTACGCCATCGCCGACGCTCCATCCACTGATGAAGCAGGCGCAAGCACAACCTGGCGTTCCAGTTTCCGTTCCCGATGCGGTCAAACGTCCGCTGAATGCCGAAGAGATGAAGAAAGCGCTGGAAGCAATGCCGCCTGAAGTGCGCGCGCGCATTCAGGGAATGGCCGTCGCTCCACAAGGCGCAAAACCGCAAACGACGCCAACCCCGAAGAAATAAAATGGCATCTTCCGAAGAGTCTGCCGATTTTCCTCAAACTGAAATTTACGAGAACTCGCAAGAGTTGGCGTGGGCTGCAGCGCTTCGTTTTGCGGGCTTGGCGGAACAATTCGTCGCTGAGCGGGGAAAATTCACTATCGCGCTTTCGGGTGGTTCGACCCCGAAAGCCATGCTTTCGCTGCTGGCTGGCAAACCCTTCGCCGATTCCTTGCCCTGGCATTCCATCTATTTCTTCTGGGGCGACGAACGCTCTGTACCGCCCGATCATCCGGACAGCAATTTCCGAATGGCGACCGAAGCGCTACTGGGCAAAGTCGGCGTGCCGCAGGAAAACATCTTTCGGATTCCGGCGGAAGACGAAGACCATCAATCTGCTGCGAATCGTTACTCAGCGGCGATTCAGCAATTCTTCAACACGGACCATCCGCAATTTGATTTGATCTTTTTGGGTATGGGAGCCGACGGCCATACGGCTTCTTTATTTCCCGGAACTGCGGCGCTGCAAATTACAGATCAAATTGCCGTTGCCAACTTCGTCGAAAAGCTGAACGCCTGGCGAATCACCTTAACCGCCAGGACCATTAATCAGGCTCGCAACGTCATTTTCCTGATTGCCGGTGAAGACAAAGCCATCGCATTGAAAGAAGTCCTGGAAGGCGAGCGCCAGCCGGAAACATATCCTAGCCAGTTGATTCATCCCACAAACGGGTCGCTGCTGTGGATGCTGGACGAAGCCGCCGCCGGTTTACTGACCAACAACGAAAACTAATAACCATCCGTTTCTTGACGGCCATCGCACGCAAACCTAGAATCGCCGCGCTTTCACAAACTCCAAAACAATCATTTCAATTTCTGAGGTTATAGCTATGCTGACTCGTCGCTTGCTGCTTTTCTGCTTCTGCCTAGCTTGGGGCATTTTTTCGCTGCCTTCCGCTACTGCAACCCCATCCCTCGATGAACGCGAAGACATTTTGAAAAAGATGGATGGTCGAGCGGATTACTTCGGCGAAATGTCGCGCCGCATCTGGGAATTCGCCGAAGTCGGCTACAAAGAAAATAACAGCTCTTCGCTGCTCAAAGCCGAATTGCGCGCCGCTGGGTTTCAGATTCAGGAAAACATCGCTGAAATTCCAACCGCATTTGTCGCCACATACGGACAAGGCAAACCTGTCATCGGGATTTTGGGGGAATACGACGCGTTGCCCGGTTTGTCGCAAGTCGCCTTCATCGCTGAAAAACGCGCGCGCGTGAATGGAGGACCTGGTCACGGTTGCGGGCATAACCTATTCGGCACGGCTTCGGCGTTTGCGGCCATCACACTGAAAGAATATCTGGCGGAAAAGAAAATCAGCGGCACCATCAAGTTTTACGGCACGCCTGCCGAAGAAGGCGGTTCGGGAAAGGTGTTCATGGCGCGCGCCGGAGTCTTTAGCGATCTGGACGTTGCGTTGGCCTGGCATCCCGGAGACGCGAACAGCGCCAGCTTGAAATCTTCGCTGGCCAACGTCACGGCCAAGTTTCGCTTTTACGGAGCGGCTTCGCATGCGGCGGCGGCGCCGGAAAGAGGCCGCTCTTCACTGGACGCCGTGATGCTGATGGCGCATGCGGTGGACATGATGCGCGAACACGTTCCGCAAACCACACGGCTGCATTACATCATCACCAAAGGCGGCGAAGCGCCGAACGTCGTGCCGGATTTTGCCGAAATTTACATGTATGCCCGGCATCCGAGCATGCCCGTGCTGGATGGCATCTGGTCACGCGTCGTCAAATGCGCCGAAGCCGGGGCGCTGGCCACCGAAACCAAAATGGAGATGGAACTGGTGGGCAGTGTGTACAACGAACTTCCCAATGAACCGCTGGCCAAACTGATTGATAAAAACCTGCGGCAGGTTGGCGGCGTGAAATACTCGCCGGAAGAAATCACCTTTGCGGAAAAACTGCGAACGACGTTTTCACTGGAAGGCGCGTTGGCAATGGGCAGCCAGGAACAGGTGCAGGAAATGGAAGGTGGCGTCAGTTCGGGTTCGACGGATGTTTCAGATGTAAGCTGGATTGTGCCGACCAGCGAATTTCGCACGGCGACGTATGTTCCCGGAACTCCTGGGCATAGTTGGCAAGCTGTCGCCTGCACGGGCAGCAACATTGGCCGCAAAGGGTTAACGGTTGCCGCCAAGACGCTGACGCTGACGGCGCTGGATTTGCTGAACGACCCGAAATTGCTGGAAGCGGCCAAAGCCGATTTCAACAATCGCCGCGCCGGGTATGATTACCGTTCGCGGATTCCGGCCAATCAGAAACCAGCGCTAAATTACCGCGACAAATAATCTTTACGTCCTCCACAAACGACAAAAGGCACAATGCTGAGCTTGCATTGTGCCCTTTGTCGTTTGGTTGATTCTTCAACTATCGAAGCTGCCGCAGGTCATAAACTCCAGCCAGCTTATTCAGATCACTTTTGACCAATTGCCATTCGCGTTCAACATTCCGGTCAAAACGAGAATTTCTCATCAGCGCATTAATCTCGTCGGATTCCCGCATAACCTTTTCAACTTCGCGGCGAGTTTCGCGCCAAGTGTCGCGGCGGTCGAATTCGCGGCGAAGTTCATCCAACGCGCGCTCCAATTCTCTGACTTGATTGTTGATGTTGTCTTCGCGCCGGGTTCCGTTTGCGCGGCTGCGGTCAAGATTGCGGTCTATCATTTTCGTAAACGCATCGCTGCGTTCTTCGCACCGTTTGATGATCCGGTCTACGTCAGCTTTTGAATAAAACTTCCCGCGTGCCCGCCCTTGTGCGAATGCCGGGGCAGTCAGAAGTAAAGCCAGGGCAAACAAACCAAACAATGTCGCTGAAATCTGTTTCGTAAGGGTCATAAATTCTCCTTCAAGTCAAAAAATGTATTCCGCGCGTAAAGGAGCCAGCGCGATTCAAGGCTGTCCGGTTCGAAACTACACCAGACATTGAACGCGGCTTAGGACGAAGCAAATTATCGTTTGGTCGAAAATTTATTGGCTCAGGCTGGCAACAATTTATTCATGCGCTTAGCCCTTTAACTTGCCCAAATTCTGCGTTATCTGATAAAGCTTAGCTCAGCGAATTTTTGTACTTGTCCTGGCTGAATTGATTTGGCAGTTATATTCCTTGATGAAGCAACCACCACGAAAACTGATTCAACTGGCTTCGATCACTGCGTTTAGCAGCGCACTGTGCTTGGCGTCTTTCCTGAATGGAGTTGCCGCCAGACAGGCAGCGCCTCGCTTTTGGATCGAAGCCGGGCAAAGCGGCACGCTGCCGGCAGAAATGCGCTTCAACAATCCATACGGCCAACTAGAAGTGTTAAATGCCGCCGGGCCAATTCAAATAAAGGATCATCCGTTTTTTGAATCGCTGGGACTCAATCCGCGCGGATGTGTGACCTGTCACCAACCTGTGGATGCGATGAGCGTTTCAGTCGAAAGCTTGCGCGAACGCTGGCGCGTAACCAAAGGCGACGATCCGATCTTTGCGCCGATTGACGGGTCGAATAACCCCAGGCTGCCGCAAGCGCTGGAAAGCTCCCATTCCCTGCTGCTGAATCGCGGACTGTTTCGTATTGGATTGCAGTGGCCGCCAAAAGATCACAAAGGAAACACAATCAAACCGGAATTCACGATTGAAGTTGTGCGTGATCCGACGGGTGTGAATCTTGATTCGACGTATGGACTGACGGGCGTAAATCCTACAGTTTCAGTGTTCCGTCGTCCGCGTCCTGCGGCCAATCTGAAATATGTAATGGCTTCTGATGAAGCGACAAGCTTCCAAACTGGAACGCCAGCAGCCATTGACCCAGAAACAGGGAAACCGTTCAGCCTGAACCTGATGTCTGATGCACGCCACCTGACCCTGAAACAACAAGCCTTTGGAGCTTACAGAGATCATCAGGAAGGGCGGCAAGGACAGCTAGTCCAAGAAGAGATGGCCAAGATTCTGGCCTTTGAAAATCAGATTTATGTCGCTCAAGGCTTTGACCGATGGGGCGGCAGCTTGGTTGAAACCAGCGGCTCCTCAAGCTTAGGACCGCAGGCACTGGCTGAAGCGAAAGCTGGTGCGATGACCGGCGAGCCAGTGTTTAGGTTATTGGATGCCTGGAAAAATCCTGCTGCGTTACCAAAAGAGCTGACCGGCGCCCAGAGCGAATTTCGCGCTTCTGTCGCGCGCGGCAATGAAGTATTTCTGTCGCGACAGTTCCGGATTCAAAATGCAGCGCACTCAAATTCCATTGTCTGGGATAACTCCGGCAAACAAACCTGCACAAGCTGTCATAGCGCTCCAATGACTGGTCAAGCTTTGTCTGCTGGTTGGGTTGACTTGGGAACAACGACCTATCCGACCTGGACCGAGCCTTCGCTATTCAACAACAAAACCGAATTGCCTATTTTCAAGTGCACTTGCGACAAAAACTCCCCGCCGCATCCTTATTTGGGTCGAGTGGTTTTCACCAACGATCCTGGACGCGCACTGATTACGGGCAAATGCGCGGATATTGGTTCTATCGTCATGGGACAGTTTCGGGGCTTGGCAGCTCGCGCGCCGTATTTTACAAATGGTTCAGCCAAAACTTTGCGCGACCTGATAGATTTTCATGACCGTCGTTTTGACATCAAATTGACTGAGCAGGAAAAAGCGGACTTGGTCAATTTTCTGAGCGTGTTGTAGCAGTTGTTACTGTGCTCTTCTGGCATTGCGTTAACGTCAGTGTCAGCCAAAAATCAATCTGACAAAGGAGCTACGATATGGCGAATTTCGCGATTATTCCCTCAAGCTGGACACCTTGGCTGCTAAGCCTGTTGCGCATTGTCGCCGCGTTTTTATTTGTGGCGCATGGCAGCCAGAAGCTGTTCGGCTTCCCACCAACCTTTCAAATGAATGCCGGCTCGCTGCCACCGCTTATTCTAGCGGCTGGGGTTTTGGAATTTGTTGGTGGAGCGCTGTTGTTGCTGGGGCTGTTCACACGACTGGTGGCTTTCCTGTTATCCGGACAAATGGCTGTGGCGTATTTTATGTCTCACTCACCGAAAGGGTTCTGGCCAGTCCTCAACGGTGGCGAATTGGCTGTCCTTTATTGCTTCCTGTTTCTTTATCTCGCGGCAGCAGGCGGCGGAGCATGGAGCCTGGATAATTTAATGCGCAGAAAGCGCTGAATGGCATGGAAGCTCAATTGCCAGAATTACAGAACAATTACGACCCGGTCGCCGAAAGCTATGCCAGAGAGTTTTACGACGAACTGGGCAAAAAGCCGTTCGACCGAAAGATGCTGGACCTGTTTGCTGAAAAGGTCGGCAATCAAGGAAGAGCTTGCGACCTCGGCTGCGGAGCCGGTCAAATTGCTGCGTACCTGCATCGTCACGGAATGAAAATCTGTGGGATTGATTTGTCCGCTGAAATGGTCAAACAGGCTCAAGGTCTGAATCCGGAAATCACTTTCCAGCAAGGAGATATGATCTCCCTGACCGAAATTGCTGACGATTCATTTGCAGGTCTTGCAGCATTTTATTCCATCATTCATGTTCCGCGACAGTTTGTGGTGACGGCGTTGTCAGAGTTGAACCGGGTCCTCCAGCCAAACGGGACGCTTCTGCTGACATTTCATATTGGCCAAACAGAATTGCATCTGGACGAATGGTGGGGGCAGAAAGTGTCGCTTGATTTTTACTTCTTTGAGACACAGGAAATGAAAGACTGGCTGAGCGCCGCGGGCTTCCATCTCGACGAAGTCATCGAACGAGAGCCGTATCCAGACATTGAGGTGCAAACCCGTCGCGCTTATGTCTTTGCAACCAAAGTGGAAAGGATTTTCCCAACGACCAACCCGACAGTGAACCTGGAAATTTCATCCTAACGTTCCCTGAATTCACCGCAACGGCTTACCTGGCAGCCAGAACGGTTCCATCGCTGCGATGAACTCAATGGGAACTTCTTTGACGAACCCTTTCAGCCATTCGGCGCAAAACTTCATTCCCGCCTGCTCCGATACAACGTGACCCAGAACGATCAGGGCTTTCTTTTGACCGGATGAAATCATGTCCTGCACATATTCCACCAGCTCCCATTCGTGCGTTTCGCCAATGATCAGCACATCTACGCCGGGTTGGGAAATAAACGGAACACCGGGCATCAGACTGCAATTGCCCCAACTGGCCATCGCGCGTTTGATCGGCATGTTTGGGTCGCCGACAACGCGCATCGTGCGAATTTTCAATTTGGTTTCCAGTTCCTTGGCCAGCTTGGAAAGCGGAACGCCCGGAAACGTGTATTGCCGAAAATTCTGCGGGTCATTGTATTTCTCCCACCCCAATTCCCGCATCATTCCTTTCGCTACGCCATCCATCGGTTTCAAGCCATGCAAATGATCGTGGAAGTGAAAGACCACCATCTTGCTCTTGTTCAGGAAGTCGAGTTTGTACAGGTAGGTTTCGTCTTTCAGAAATTGATCTACGCGATCCTGATGCGAAAAGAACGTGGATTCGTGCGTGATGATCATGTTCTTGCCTGCGGCGGCGGCGCGTTTGACGACATCCAGCGTTGCCATCATTGTCGTGGCGATTCCCTTAACCGGAGTTTCCGCCGTGCCAGCGATGATGTTGTCCACGGTTTGCGCGCGCCAGGGAATGCCGACGTTGGCTTTGATGCGCTCAATTACCTGTCCGGCAGTAAGCGAAGAGCCACTTTGCGCTCGCACCAAACTTGCCGCTGCGAGTCCCATGGAAGCCAGCAAAAAACTGCGGCGCGATCCATCGTAAATGCTCATTTGGCGGCGACCTCCAGCTTTACTTTTTGATGCTTCACGGAACTTGGGCCAACCATAATTTCGAATGCGCCGGGCTCAACCACGCGATTCATATTCACATCCAGAAATGACAGTTTGTCCGGCGTGATGGTGAATGTGATGATTTTGCTTTCGCCCGGCTTGAGAGAGATGCGCCGGAAATCTTTCAATTCCAGCACCGGACGCGTGACAGAACTGACCAAGTCGCGGATGTAGAGTTGCACAATTTCATCGCCCGCGCGCTCGCCGGTGTTTTTGACGGTGACGCTGACGGTGGTTTGGCCATCGGGCGTGATTTTTTCCGGCGACACTTTCAGATTGGAGTACGAAAAAGTCGTGTAGCTCAACC
>CAZXHW010000266.1:0-9444 GCA_964639915.1 uncultured Heliomicrobium sp. | reverse complement strand
CTTTCCCTTACCCGGATAATCATTTTCACGTCGTTCTTTGTTGCGAGTTGATTGAGCATCTGCAAAGCGACCCGATGCACATGCTGTGGGAATGCAATCGCGTGTTGGAACAGGACGGCTGGCTGCTAATCACAACGCCCAACATCGCCAGTTGCCGCGCAATTGAAGGCTTATTGGTTGGCTGCGCTCCTTACTTGTTGGCGCAATACAATGTCCGCGAAACGGTTGACCAGCACAACCGCGAATACGCGCCATATGAAATTGGCGTTGCGCTGGCGGCGGCGGGATTTACGGTTGTTGAACTTGAAACCGAAGATGTGTGGTCACGCTCGAACCCCGCGATTCTGGATTTGCTGAAACAGGTTCATATCGGGACTGAGCTTCGTGGCGACAACATATTTGCACTGGCAAAGAAAACCACCACGCCGGTCGAACGCTATCCGAAGGAGCTGTACATTGACTGAGCCTTCAGGAGACAAAGATATACAGAGTCTGGAGAACACAGGAACAGAAGGATGGAATGAGGCAGAGTTTGGCGATACCGATGGCGAATCCCTCAATCCCTCAATCCCTCAATCCCTCCCTCTTTCCTTCACTGTGTCCGCAGAATCCGCAAGCACGCGTCTTGACACATATCTGGCTTCGCAGATTACTACCACCAGCCGCTCGCAAGTCCGCCGGGCAATTGAACTTGGCAACGTAACCGTCAACGGCCAAACCATCATCAAACCTGCTTATGAGGTCAGCGCTGGCGAAGAAATTCAAATTACATTGCCGGGAACTGCACCTCTGGAAGCCAAGCCGGAAGACATTCCGCTGAACATCGTTCACGAAGACGACGAGGTTATCGTCATTAACAAAGCTGCCGGAATGGTCACGCATCCGGGCGCAGGGGTTACGTCCGGCACGTTGGCCAACGCGCTGGTGTATCACCTTCAGCAACAGGCGTTGCAGCTTCCGCGTCGTGGCGGCAGTTCGCGTCCTGGCATTGTTCACCGGCTGGACGTTGGCACCTCCGGTTTGATCGTTGTCGCCAAGACCGATCTTGCGCACCTAAAGCTGGCCGAACAATTTCAATCCCGCACGGTGCGCAAAATTTATTCAGCCTTGGTGTATGGGACGCTGCAAGAAGAGAAAGGAAAGATTGAAGCGCCGATTGGCCGTGATCCGCGCAGCCGCGTGAAGATGGCCATCCGCCCGGCTGGCATTGGGCGTGATTCGCTGAGCCTTTACCGCGTAGTTGAACGCCTGGATGATTTCACATTGCTGGACGTGGAAATTAAAACCGGACGCACGCATCAGATTCGCGTTCATCTGGCGCACATCAAACATCCGATAGTCGCCGATCCGACGTACGATTCTGGCCGAGCCAATTCGATCAAAAGCGCTAAACTCCGTTCTGCCATTGCGAAACTTGACCGCCCCTTCCTGCACGCCACGCAGTTGAGCTTTACGCATCCAGCCACCGGCCAACGAGTCGAATTTTCTGCCCCGCTGCCCAATGATCTTCAGACTTTTTTAGACTTGGTTCGCGCCTCCTGAGCCGGCCTGTCAGTCCAAGGCGCTGTAACCATCCGCCAAGCTGGCACGTCTTTGCCAACGACCGAACTTTCCATTAACCGTTCAACCCGACCAAGGAGAATACCTATGAAACGTCTTTACGCTATCGGATTCCTGTTGGCGATTCTGTTGCCGATGGCCGCCACCGGCCGCGAAGCCAAACTGGTGCGTTACCCGCATTACCACCAGGGCAAAATTACGTTCACATATCTGGGCGACATCTGGACGGCAGACGAAACCGGACAGAACGTCAAACGCCTGACCGTTCACAAAGCCCGCGACGTTTATCCGCGATTTTCGCCGGACGGCAAATGGATCGCTTTCTCGTCCGAACGCAACGGCAATATGGACGTTTTTGTCATCCCGGCGGAAGGCGGTTCGGCCAAACAACTGACGTTTCATTCTGCCGACGACACGGTTCAGGGCTGGTCGCCTGATGGCACCACCGTCCTGTTTGCTTTTTTTTTTTTTGATTATTTTATGTGCTAGATCTACACCGTCAACGTCAGCGATTTGAAAGAGCGTAATGCCGGTTCGGATATGGGTGTCTGGGCAACGTATTCGCCTGATGGCAAAAAGCTGGCGATCAATCGCAAAGGCCAAACGTATTGGCGCAAGTATTATCGCGGCTCCTACCAAACCGACGTGACCGTGATGGACGTCGCCAACAAAAAGTTCACAGACGTCACGGATTTTGATGGCATGGATTCGTGGCCCATGTGGAGCAAAGACGGCCACATTTATTTCGTCAGCGACCGCGACGGAAACGGATTGACCAACATCTGGCGCGTTGGCGAAGGCGGCGGCAAAGCCGAAAAAGTCACGACCTTCACGGCTGGTGACGTTCGCTGGCCAGCGATGAGTGCCGACGGCAAAACGATTGTGTTTGAACACGACTTTGTCGTTTGGAAGCTGGATATTGCCAGCAAGAAGTCTGCGCCAATCAAGTTGGACATCAACGCCGAAACCCAGGAAAACCTGGCCGAAACGCGTGAGTTTAATTCGCAGCTTGATGATTACGACCTGGCTCCGAGCGGCCGCCGCATCGTGCTTTCGACGCACGGAGAAATCTTCACCGCGCCATCTGACGAAGGCGAGTTGCGCCAGATCACTGCCAACCCGTGGCGCGACAAAGACCCGCGCTATTCACCTGACGGCAAATGGATTGCATTCATTTCTGATCGCAGCGGACGCGAAGAAATTTACGTCGCCGCCGTGGACGGAACCGGCGAACCGCAAAAGATCACCGACTTCGACACACTGAAAAATAATTTTTCGTGGTCGCCCAATTCCAAAGACCTCGCCTTCACGGCTTCAGACAACAAACTGCGCAAATACAACTTCGACAGCAAACAAACTGCCGAACTGACTGCTTCGCGCTTCGGCAACATCAGTGCGCCGGTTTGGTCGCCGGATGGAAAGTGGATTGCATTTTCCAAAGCCGACGAAACTCGCAACACAGATGTTTACTTGATTCCTTCGGCGGGTGGTGAAGAGCGCAAAGTCACATTCGATTCGTACAACGAAATGAATCCGCGATTTTCGCCCGACGGCAAGAAGCTCTTTTTTGTTCGCAACGAAGGTGGCGGATTTGGCGGTGGCGGAGGTCAGGCTTCTTCGCAAATCTATTCCATTGCGTTGGAACGTCAGGATCGCGATCCGAACGATCCTGAAGAACGAGCCGAGGCTGATGCAGGCGACCAGCCTGCTCGCCCCGGAGCCAACGCAGCAACACGCAACCAGCCACCCAAAGACGTGAACATTGATTGGGCAGGCTTGAAGCGACGCACTCGCCAGGTCACGCGCATGCCGTTCGCTGTGTTCAATTACATTGTTGCGCCCGACAGCCGGACGATCGTGTTTGTCACCAGCGAACCTGCGGGGCTTCGCAATGTGCCGGTGATCTATTCAATTCAGGAAGATGGTCGCCGCCTTAGCCGAATCACTGCTGGCCAAGCTGGCGGTGATACCGAAGGTGGCGGTCCTGGCGGCGGCGGAGGTTTTGGTGGTGGCTTGGGCGATCTGAACATCACCCGCGACGGACGATCCTTGTTTTTCCGCGAAGGCAGTTCGGTTTATTCCGTTTCGTTGGCTGGCGGTGCTGCTGGTAGCCAACAAGCCCCTTTGCCTTTAGGCGGACAACCCGGAGGCCAGGGCGGTCGCCGACGCGTCAATTTCGTCGCCAAAGTCAAAATTGAAAAGCCTGCCGAATGGGCTGAAATGTTTGACGACGCTTGGCGAACGATGAAGTACCGTTTTTACGATGCGCAAATGCACGGCAGAGATTGGGATGCGATGCGTGCCAAGTACCAGCCTTTGGTTGCAGATGTCGGCGACCGGCAGGAAATGCTGAACATCATCAACGAAATGATTGGCGAGCTTAACGCGTCGCACACCGGAGCGGCTCCGGGCGGAGGACGCGGAGACGTAGCCGTCTCTACTTCTCATCTTGGCATTGACCTGGAAGCCGACGAACAAGCCGGGCGCTATAAGGTCACTCACGTTTACGAAGACGGACCAGCCGACAAAGACTGGGTCAAAGTCAGCGTTGGCGATTACCTGTTGGCGATCAACGGCAAGCCGGTTAAAGCTGGCGACAACTACTGGCCGCTGCTGAACAGCGACAATCGGTTGAACCGCAAAGTTGCCGTCACGTTCAACAACAAAGCCGCCGAAGACGGAGCCTGGACGACGCGCATTGAACCGATTCCGGCTGGACAGTTCAGCCAGCTTCGGTACGACCGCTGGGTCAAACAGCGCGGTGAAATGGTGGCGAAACTTTCCGGCGGACGCATCGGCTATCTGCACATTCAGGCAATGAACCAGCCCAGCCTTCGCAAGTTCGAAAAAGAAATTCGCGAAAACCGTAACAAAGAAGCTTTGGTCATTGATCAACGCTTCAACGGCGGAGGCAACATCGAACAGGAACTGTTGGCAATTCTGGTGCAACGCCAATATCAAATCTGGCAACCGCGCGGAACTGAAGCCACTGGCCGACCTTTCGCCGGTTACTTCGGTCCGAAAATCGTCCTGCAAAATTGGCGCTCAGCTTCGAATGCCGAAATGTTCCCGGCTGGCTTCCGGGCTTTGGGCCTGGGTAAAACCGTGGGAACTCCGACAATGGGCGCAGTAATTGGAACCGGCAGTTATTCACTGATTGACGGTTCGACCGTGCGCACTCCCGGCGTCGGCGTTTTCCTGGCTGACCAGAAGCGGACGAACATGGAAAACTTCGGCGTCCAGCCCGACATACTGGTCGAAAACACGCCGGAAGATAATCTGGCCGGACGTGATCGCCAGATCGAAATAGCGGTACAGGAATTAATGAAGGAAATCGGGCAAAAGAAGTCTGTGGCAAAGAAAGAGTAACGCTTTGCACCAGGGTCAACTGAACCTGGTTCTTTCATGTCCTTCTGGCTCCAACTGAAAGAGCGCAACGGAATTTTCATCCGCTGCGCTCTTTTTCTCGACCGAAGATAGATAATTTCTTTTCTTTATACTTTCGCCTCTCAATTTCTGGATAACTCAATCCGGTCTTGACACTTTTTAGGAAAACGATGCGCCGATCTATCCAGCCACACTGGCTCCAAATCCATCTTGGTCCCTCAATCAGATTGTAGAATCGCCATTTTGATTACAATCCTTGCCATTTCACTTCACCACTTCATCATAGGCTGCCACCTGAATCCGAAAATCTGAATTGTGATTGTGATTTCCCAACAGATCACTACCAGCGTTCCCTTATTAGTTCTTTAATCGCTCCATTTCGATCAGCTTTTAGGCTTGTTCACGCCTGGCTTGATTGGAATAGCAGTTGCACATTATTCAGCGTTAACGGTTGGTAATCATTTTGGATTTGCTTCTAAAAAAGCCGCGAGCCGTCCAAACGAATCACAGGTATTAGCGGGCAACTTAACTATCTTTTAAGCTCAGCGGCAGAAAGATCAAATCAAAAGAGACATACGATACTCATTTTGAATCGCTCATGGCGGGCGATTGCGGGGCTCGTGTGCCTACAGAAGCACGTCACAGGCTGTTAGTTTCGGGACAAGCCAAAGCTGGGAAAGCCTCCCAACCAGTCTTTTGTTACTTCCGACTAGCATCGCCATAACAATAACAACTGGCCATTTCGCGGCTCGCTGCCAGCAACATCGGTAACAACTTGTTGCGCTCTTGTCAGGGGATTCTTGTCTCCTGGTGGGATCAGTGTGCCTAACGCAACCGGCTGAACATCAGCCTCCTTACTAACTAAAGATCAACTTTGAAGA
The DNA here is from genome assembly GCA_964639915.1 of uncultured Heliomicrobium sp. Taxonomy (GTDB): domain Bacteria; phylum Acidobacteriota; class Blastocatellia; order RBC074; family RBC074; genus RBC074. The sequence continues at coordinate 3,616 of CAZXHW010000266.1, read as the reverse complement.
AAGGAAGATAACTACATGAAGCAAACATCATTGGCAAATGTGTTGAAAGGCTCTCTGAGCTTTTTATGTTGTACGTTCTTGCTCACCGCGTTTGCGACTCTGGCGTTTTCACAGGAAAACACCGGAAGCATTAAGGGTGAAGTAAAAGACCAAACCGGCGCTTCTATCCCGGGCGTAAAAGTCACAGCGACCAGCTCTGCGCTGGTGCGACCAATAGAGGTAACCTCCGACAGCTCCGGCGCTTATAACTTCCCCAAACTCCCGGCAGGTATCTATTCTATTAGTGCCAGCCTGAGTGGGTTTAAAACCGTGAAAAAAGATGACATCTCCCTCCAATTGGGAAGCGAGCTGTCGCTGGAACTTTCACTGCCTGCCGGGAACGTGTCCGAGCAAGTGACTATTTCCGCCGCTTCTGAAGCGCTGGATGTGACGTCCAGCCGGACTGCCACAAACCTGACAGAACAATTCATTGATAACACTCCCAGAGGCCGTAACTTTCACTCACTCTTGAAAGCTGCTCCTGGTGTGCGCCCCGAACCAAAGGGCGGCAATGAAGGTGTTGGCGGTATTCAAGTGGATGGCGCCAGCGGCGCTGAAAATGCCTTCATTCTGGACGGTGTCGAAGTGACCGACGTCCGCAAAGGTCAACTGCGACGCGCGGATTCAATTCCCTTTGAATTCATTCGCGAGGTGCAGGTTAAGAGCGGCGGATTTGAAGCCGAATACGGTGGTGCAACAGGCGGCGTGGTCAACGTCGTAACCAAGAGCGGCTCCGATCAGTTCCACGGCGAAGGGGCTTTCCTCTTCACGAACTCCGCGTTGAACTCACAAGGACGCGGTTATTGGCAACCCAACCGCACCAACGCGAACGTCGCTGAATTCTTCCGCCCGAAGGAAGATGATTATCGGGCTTTCTATCCTGGATTCTCGCTGGGCGGTCCGATTCTGAAAGAGCGGCTGCACTTTTTCACCAGCTATTTCCCAGAGGTGATTCGCACCGAACGCACAGTCAATTTCGTGGCGGACAATTCAACCAAAAGCTACACTCAAAACATCAAGCGCCATTACGGCATGGGCCGTTTGGATTACGCACCAACCCAGAAACTTCAGATCAACACTTCGTACATCTGGACGCCAACCAAGGTGAATGGCCAACTTCCAGTCGCCGATGGACGCGTTGCCGCTCCAACCAATGATCTTTCGATTGGCGGCGGATATACGCCTTCATCAGCCTACACTGCAGGCGTCACCTACACGCCGACCTCAAAACTGGTGCTGAGCGCACGTTATGGCTACAAGTATCTGAACGATAAAGGCTCAACACTGAACGGCAACTACACGGCGACCTTTGGCAGTTATGGCCTGCCTGCTGGCCCTTATCTGATTTACAGAACTCCCAGCAGTTCACAAACGACTCCGCCAGTGCCCGCAGCTCTGGCTGGCAATACAAACTTTACGAATATCAGCAGCACCTTCGCGACGCTGCGCGATATTACGACGCGCCACAACGTCTATCTGGACGGAACGTACATCGCTCGCGCATTTGGCCAGCAACACACGTTCAAAGCGGGTTATGCGCTTAACCGATTGGCGAACGACGTGGAAGACGATTTCCTCAACGGTCAGTTCGACGTGTTCTGGGGTGAAGCGTTCACACGCGGCAGCACGGTCAACCAGCGTGGAACGTATGGCTATTACATTTGGCAAGACGGCATCCGCCACAACGCCAAAGTCAACAGCCGCAATCAGGGCTTTTACGTTCAGGACGCCTGGCAGCTTAACAACCGCATGAACCTGAATGTCGGCGTTCGTTTCGAAAATGAATTCCTTCCGCCTTACACGCAAAGCTATCTTGGCTCGAAAGTAAAAAACCCAATCAGCTTCGGCTGGGGCGACAAGATTGCGCCGCGTTTTGGCTTTGCCTGGGATGTTCTGGGCACTGGCAAGTGGAAATTGAGCGCCAGCTATGGCCATTACTATGACGTGATGAAGTACGAGATTGCTCGCGGTTCATTCGGCGGCGATTACTGGGTCAGCCACGTCTATAAACTCGACAACCCGACCGCGCTTTCGACAGTGTCAAAGACGGCTCCGGCTGGGGCTGGTTCGTTGATCACGGAATACGACAACCGCACGTTGGAAATTGACAGCCAGGGCAACCTGCTTTCGGTTGATCCCGGAATGAAGCCGTACGAACAGCGCGAATTCACCGTTACTTCGACGCACCAGTTTGCTTCGAACATGGTCTTTTCGGCTCGCTACACCCGCAAGCGGTTGATGCGCGCGCTTGAAGACATCGGCGTGCTTGACGCTGGCGACAACGAGGTTTACATCACCGGCAACCCAGGCTTTGGCCTGCGCGACCGCACCATTGATTCGCTGAGCGGGCAAAAGATCAACCTGAAGCCCGATACCTACCTGGTTCCCAGAGCCAAGCGCCAGTACGACGGGCTGGAATTCCGCCTGGATGGCCGCTTTACAAACGGCTTCGCGCGCAATCTGAGTTACTTCGGTTCGTATACGTATAGCCGTCTGTACGGCAATTACGCCGGCTTGGCCAACTCAGACGAAAATGGCCGTTCCGACCCAGGCGCTTCGCGCGCATTCGACTTACCGTACGGCAACTTCGATTCGAAGGGCAACAACGTTTACGGACCGCTCGGCACCGACCGTCCGCATTCGTTCACGTTCTTCGGCAACTACGAGCTGAAAAACAAACTGGGCGTGAGCAACTTCTCGCTTTCGCAGGTGGCATACAGCGGCACGCCGCTCACTTCTGAAGCGACGGTTACCGTCCCGGTGTTCTACAACGGTCGCGGCGATCTGGGCCGAACTGAAGTTTTCACCCAAACCGACTTTTTGATCAGCCATACGATCAACATGACGGAACGCGTGAAGATCAAACTGGACATGAACATCCAGAACCTGTTCAACCAGGCAGCAGTCTTGAACGTTCGCAGCCGCCTGAACCGCAACGGCAACGCTGTAATTTCAGACCAGCAATTCTTTGCCGGGTTTGATGTGAAACAGTACTTCTTTGCGCCCGGTTCCCGCGATGCAAACGGCAACCTGAGAACGACGAACCTGCTTGATCCCACCTACGGATTGCCCGGCACGCGCGCTGCGGGCCTGACACCCGAAGGCTCCAACGCCTACCAGGGAATCCGCGAACTTCGGTTCGGTTTCCGAGTCACTTTCTAAGCCTGATCTTTCAGGTAGGAAGTAACGAATACACAAAGGCGGCGCTCGCTGTAACGGTGAGCGCCGCTTTATTTGCCTCAATCTACCTATAGATTCGGCTTTCATCCATTGCTGTAGGCCTTATCCATAGTTGGCAGATGTATGAGCCAACCAATTCTCTTGCTTTATCCACAGCTTTATAGCGTTTTATCACTATAACTTTTTGTAGAGCATCCGCAAGCTAACGAGGAATGTAGAGGCCGGAACCCAAAATAGAGTAGGATAATGGATTGCTGCTAGAGTTGCCAAAATAAGTTGGCTAATAAAAGCAATTCCAAATAATTGATGCGCAAATTGTCTAGTTTGCGGGCTACGGCGCGGGTGTAGTGGTCCCCAAAACCTGGACACTTAACCAGGGTAAAATGCCCTGTCCAGA
>CAZXHW010000265.1:0-9476 GCA_964639915.1 uncultured Heliomicrobium sp. | reverse complement strand
CTTGTTTGATGCCCAGCTTGGTGATCGCATTGGCAAACTGTCTTGCTCGCTTGCCCAGTTCGGCATACGTGTAGCGGTGAATTTTGTCGCGCATTTTCGAGACGATTTCATTGTCGGGATAGAGCATCGGCCCTCGATCCATCAACACAGGCATCGTCAACGGCGTGTTCATCATCGTCATAGTTCTGGTGCTCCTGAGATAGACTTGTATATTGCGAATGGGCGCAAAGCCTAATCGAAGGCTATGGCATTTTCAACGCTTTGAAAATTTGGAGTGCTGCGCCTCTGGCGCAGCTTTGGAAGTCTCTTTGCGCTTTGCCAATTTGAGTTGGCAGGGACGATCTTTCAATTTTCCTGTGATACTGTATAAGTGAACGGACTACCAAAGCGCCGCCGAGTGCGGCGCACTCCAAAGCACTTGATTCAAGAAAGAAAACCTAAAAGTCATGAAAGCTTCCATTCGAACCCGCAAGCTTTTGCTGGTTGCCGTGATCGGTGTGTTGGCTATTGCCGCGTTGTTATCAAACCGGCAAGCTTCCGCGCAAAGCGGTTCAGTCGGCTTCAATCGGGACATTCGCCCGATCTTTTCCGACACTTGTTTTCGCTGCCACGGTCCAGACAAAAATGCCCGAAAAGCCGGATTACGGCTGGACATTCGCGAAGAAGCGACCAAGAAATCCCGTTCCGGCGTAACGCCAATTGTCCCCGGCAAGCCTGATGAGAGCGAAATCGTCCGCCGCATCTTTTCCAGCGATAAGTCGGAGATGATGCCGCCCGAAGAGGCGCACAAAATCTTGACTGCTGAGCAGAAAGAGTTGATCCGCCGCTGGGTCGCCGAAGGCGCAAAATACGAAGGACATTGGGCGTATCAGCCAATTACGCGCTCCGCGGTTCCCGAAATCCAAAACCCAAAATTCAAGCTTCAAAACCCAATTGACGCGTTCATCCAGGCTCGTTTGGCAAAGGAAGGTTTGACGCCTTCGCCCGAAACCGACCGGCGCACGCTGATTCGCCGTGTCTCGCTGGATCTGACAGGAATTCCGCCCACACCAACAGAAATCGCTGCGTTTGTTTCCGACAAAGCGTCAGACGCGTATGAAAGGTTGGTTGACCGATTGCTGGCTTCACCGCGGTATGCCGAGAAGCAAACCATGCATTGGCTTGACGCCGTTCGCTACGCCGACACGTCGGGCTTTCACGGTGACAACGCGTATCCAACCTGGCCGTACCGTGATTATGTGTTGCGTTCATTTTTGGAGAACAAACCTTTTGATCAATTCACGCGCGAACAAATCGCAGGCGATTTGCTTCCCAACGCGACAACCGAACAGAAAATTGCTTCCGCCTATAACCGTCTGAATCGTGTTTCTGCCGAGGGTGGCTTGCAGCCGAAAGAATATTTGGCCAAATACGCCGCCGACCGCGTTCGCACAACCAGCGTCACGTGGCTTGGCGCGACGATGGGCTGCGCTGAATGCCACGACCATAAGTTCGACCCTTACCTGTCGAAAGACTTTTACTCAATGAAAGCCTTTTTCGCCGACATTAAGGAAACCGGCCTGGTCCCGGATCGCGGGCGCGATGCCTGGGGATCGAAGCTGGAATTGCCCAGCGAAGCGCAGAAACAGCGGATGGACGAACTGACGCAGGCGTTGAAATTGGCGCAAACTGAATTAGACGCACAGGCCGAAAAGCTCAGCGCGCATCGTGCCGAGTGGGAAAAGCAAACACTGCAACAATTTGAAGCCGGCGAGTTGGCCTGGAAATTTCAGGCTCCCATTTCAGCAAGTTCAACCAATGGAACCAGACTGAAGATTTACAACGATCAGCCCTTGGTCGTGACGCAATATCGCGGCGGCAACATTGTGTCCGAAGAAATCAAAGGCGAAGGTTTGGTCGTCGCCAGCGGTGAAAACCCTGACACCGCAACGTATACCGTCAGCTTTAAACCCGGCGCTGGCGAATGGCCAGCACTGGGCATCGAAGTCGTTCAGGACGAAAGCCTGCCCGCAAATCGCGTCGCGCGCGGCGCGGACCGGTTTGTGCTAACGGAAGTGGAAGCCTTTCTGGCTGAAAGAGACAGAGTGATGAAGGGAACGAGGGAGGGAGAGATTGAAAGAAAAATTCCCTCCGTCCCTCCGTCCCTCCGTCCCTCTGTCTCTCCTTCTCTCCATCGCCCTATCCCATTTGTGCTGGCGACCACCGACGGCGCAGGCCAATGGCCGGAAAATCACGCGATGAACGCGATTGATAGAAATCCGAAAACTGGTTGGGGATTTTCCTTTGCCGACGGGCGCGGAGCATTTATTGCCTTGCGATTTGCGCAACCGCTGAAGACTGATGCCGATTCTGTCGTTACGGTTCGGCTGCATCACGATTCTGAATTGCGCCGGGCGACCATTGGCCGGTTCCGGCTGGCGCTTTCTTCGGCGGAACATTCGTGGCCGGATCATCAAGCCAAAACGCAAAAGCCGCTGAATGGGTTGCCTGCCGAAGTCGCTGCTGCACTGAAAGAACAGCCCGAAAAACGAAACGATGCACAAACGAAAAACATTCTGACGCACTTCAAATGGGCTTCGCCTGAATTGCAACCGCTGACAGTTCGCGTCGCCAAACTGGAAGCCGAGCGCGATTTGCTGGATTCGCAAATTCCGCGCGTGATGATTGCCGAAGCGACCACACCCACGGAAACACGTATTCTGCCGCGCGGCAATTTTCTGGATGAATCCGGGCAAGTTGTAATTCCCGCGATCCCGGTGATTTTCAATCCGGCAGCCGCAAACAAGTCGGAAGCCAGTGAACAGCGGCTGACTCGTCTGGACCTGGCGGATTGGATTGTTTCCAAAGACAACCCGCTGACTGCCCGCGTGTTCGTCAACCGGTTATGGCGGCAATTTTTCGGCACAGGATTGACGAAAACGCTCGACGATCTCGGTTCGCAAGGCGAATGGCCAACGCATCCGGAATTGGTGGATTGGTTGGCGAGCGAATTCCTGCATCCAAACTTCCAACCTAAAGCGGCGCATGATTGGGATGTCAAACACATCATTCGATTGATCGTCACCAGTCACACCTACCGCCAAAGCAGTTACCCGCAATCCGGCGATTCATCAACAAACGACCCGGACAACCGATTGCTTTCCCGGCAAAACCGGTTTCGCGTGGATGCTGAAATCGTCCGCGACATTGCGCTGAGCGTGTCGGGCTTACTGGTGGAAAAATTTGGCGGCCCTTCAATTAAACCGGTTCAGCCGGAACGCTATCTGGCGACGCTGAACTTTCCGGTGCGCGATTATTCAGAAGAACGTGGCGACGCTCTTTATCGTCGAGGCGTTTATGTTCACTGGCAGCGAACATTTCTGCATCCGAGCTTGAGCACCTTTGACGCGCCTTCACGTGAAGAATGCACGGTCAATCGAACGAACTCGAATACGCCACTGCAAGCCTTGGTGTTGCTCAATGATCCGATCTTTGTCGAAGCCGCGCGCGTGTTCGCGCAAAACGCGTTACAGCAAGGCGGGATAACTTCGGCGTTGCAAATCGCTTGGGCGTTTGAACGAGCAACTGGCCGCAAGTCCAACGCACAAGAGATTCAGGTTCTATCGGAGCTTCATCAAAAGAGTCTGGCCGGATTTCTGCGCGATCCTGAATCGGCGCGCGAATTGGCGAGCGTTGGCGACGCTCCAACATCAAAGATTGTGAATTCTGCCAAGCTGGCCGCGATGATCACGGTCACAAGAGCGATTTTGAACCTGCACGAAACCATCACCAGGAATTAACCGAGGAAAAAGCTATGAAACAAGATAATTTTGAAAATGCTCGCCGCACGTTTCTTGGCCAAGGCTTTGCCGGACTCGGTTCAATTGCGATGGCGTCGTTATTCAATCGCGCCGGCCTTGGTGCGACAACTCCGCAATCAAAGGGCGTGGTCAATCCGCTGCATCACGCGGCCAAAGCCAAACGGGTGATCTTTCTGTATCAAGCTGGCGGCCCGTCGCATCTGGAAACCTTCGACTACAAACCCGACTTGGCGAAAATGCACGGCAAAGGCATGCCGGAATCCTTCACCAAAGGGCAGCAAATCGCTCAACTGCAAAATCAAAAGCTGACGTGTTTTGGCCCGCAATTCCAATTCAAACGCTTCGGGAAATCGGGGCAGGAAATCTGTGAACTGTTTCCGGAAATCGGCAGCGTCGCCGACGACATCTGCATCGTTCGCTCCATGTGGGGCGAACAGATCAACCACGACCCGGCGCATCAGTTGATGAATACGGGTTCGATCATTGCCGGACGTCCAAGTATGGGGTCGTGGCTGTTGTATGGCTTGGGCGCGGAAACTGAAAACCTGCCGGGCTTTGTCGTGCTGATGTCTTCCGGCGTTGGCGGACAAAATCAGCCCGTGGCGCAGCGCCAATGGTCAGCCGGATTTTTGCCCAGCAAGTTTCAAGGCGTGAAGCTGAATTCGATTGGCGATCCGGTGCTGTACATCAAAAATCCTTCTGGTCTGAATGCAGAAATGCAGCGCGATTCCATCGCGGCGATCAATAAATTGAATAAGCTGCAATTCGACGCGGCCAAAGACACCGAAGCGTTGACGAGAATTGCTCAATACGAAATGGCGTTTCGCATGCAATCATCGGTTCCGGACCTAACCGATATGAGCAAGGAACCGAAACAGATGCTGGAGCTATACGGAGCCAAACCCGGCGACGGTTCCTTTGCGTCGAACTGTTTGCTGGCGCGGCGGCTGGCTGAACGCGGCGTGCGGTTCATTCAGCTTTATCATCGCGATTGGGATCATCACAACAACATTCCGTCCAGCGTTCCGCTGAAAGCCAAGGAAGTGGATCGCGCGACTGCCGCACTGATCAAGGATTTGAAACAACGCGGCATGTTCGACGACACGCTGATCATTTGGGGCGGAGAATTTGGGCGCACGCCAATGTCGCAAGGCGGCAATGGCCGCGATCATCACATCAAAGGCTTTTCGTACATGCTGGCTGGCGGCGGGATCAAAGGCGGCGTCACGTATGGCGCAACCGATGAACTTGGTTATGCGGCAGTTGAAAACCCGGTCAGCGTTCACGATCTGCACGCGACGATGCTGCATTTGCTGGGCATCAATCACTTGCGGATGACGGTGAAATTCCAGGGCATTGATGCCCGGCTGACAAACGTTTCCGGCGAAGTCGTCAAACCGATCCTGGCTTGATTACTTGCGAGTTTGAGCGTTTGGCGGAGTTGCTTGCCGCAGCGTTTCGATTTGTTTGAGGATGGCCGCATAAGTCGCTTCGGTGACGATGCGGCCTTTTTCGCGTGTCGCCAAGGTTGGATCGCCCCAGCTTCCGGTCGGCGAATACGTGCCTTCGCCACGCGCGGCTTTTTGCGGGTCGCGCGTCAACGGGACGCCGGGACGATCAGGACGCGGGTTGTAATCTTTCCTGGCTTTTTTCATTTCCACCGAAGCCGGAGCAATGTACAGCATTTGCGAGGTTTCAATTTCATCGGCATGCGTGCCGCCGGGCTGTTTCTCAATTGGCTTCACGACGTTGGCCACGTCTCCGGTCACGTCCAGATAAGACAGCAGAATGCCGTCCGCAGCCAACATCTCTGCCGCCGGTTTCAGCGCGCGCAAAGTCGAAACACCTGTGTTGATGATGTAAAACCGCTTTGGCCCAAACCGCGACAAACTGCGGCAAATGTCTACGGTCAGATCGCGCGCCGTTTCCATTCGCAAGGAAGTCGAACCCGGATATTCCACAAACGCCGGATAGAAGTGGTAGTTGATGGTTGGCGCGATGACGACATCGGCAGATTTCAGAACACGCTGTTTGTAGTATTCGGCCATTGTCCAATCGTTTTTCAGCTTCAAGTGTGGGCCGTGTTCTTTGGAGGCCGCGCCGAGCGCAATGACAACCACCGTGTCAGGTTTGAGCACTTTCTCAGCTTCCTGCCAGGTCAGGTTTTCCAGCAGAATGCCTTTGTTCTGGGCGAATGATGTTGCGGGCAAGATCAGCAGCAAAGAAAAAAACAGTAGTTTCTTCATGACATTCCAGGCACGTAGAGACGCAAGATTTTGCGTCTCTACGGTGTTATTCAACGTGCCAACGGCGTTGGATCAATTCCTTTGTCCAAGGTAAACGACGAGCTGACTGCACTGACCACGCAGCTTTGCCGATCAAGTCCAGTTTGCTGGCGAATGCGATAAACGGCTTCGATGCCGGTGCAGTGCGCGCCGAGAAAGTTTTTCAAGCCAAACTCTTTCAGCTTGCCCGCTGTCCAGTCGAGTTTTTCGTCGTTCAGCGCAAACAAGTGAAACCCTCCAATCGCCGCGTAAACCGGCGCAGGTTTGATTGCTTTCCGCGCATGTTCCAGCGTGTTGATGATTCCTGCGTGCCCACAACCTGAAAGCACAACCAAACCTTTGTCGGTCACAAACACCAGCGACATATCTTCCGGCAGCGTGTCTTCAACCAATCCGTCAGGCGATTTCATTCTTCCTGTGCCGCTCCAGTTCTTTTCCGGGTACGTGCGCGGCACGGGGCCGGTCAGCCATACGCCGGGCAAGATTTCTTTTGGTTCGGCGTACTCGATGAACTGGCCTCCGGTCGTTTCGTATTCCGGTTTGTATTTCACCATCACGTTTGAATCACCGGAAGCATTTGGACGATTCCAGAAAATGCCTTTGCCGACGTGCGCGCGTGAAAGCGCTGAGGGATTCGTTTTGGCAAATTCTCGGCGCAGCGTCATCAGCCCGTTCGTGTGATCGGAGTGGTTGTGGCTGAGAATCACATCTTTGACGTTGGACAGATCAATGCCCATCTCTTTGACGTTTTTCAGCACCGTGTCGGGACGCGCTCCGGTGTCGAACAGGATTCGCTGGCCGTCAACTTCAACAATGGCGGCGAATCCCCATTCGCCAATGCCTTTATTGGAATCACCGACCAGCATTGTCGAAAGCACTTGCACGCGAAGCGACTGAACGGTTTTTGGCGCTTGCGCCGTGCTTTGTTCGGCAATCACGGTTTGACGAAACCGGCTAGGCAGGATCAGAAAGGCAAAAGCGAACGACAGCGCGATCGCAATTGGTAAACGGTTCATTGAGCAAAATCTCCTTTATTGTTTGAAAGCCGGATCTATTGTTTTGTCGGCAGTTAGCCCAAAGCTTGGTGCAGTTGCGGCAGCGCCTGTTCCGCAGTCGCCCGGACAAAAAAATCCTCGTCCTGCGGAGCCTCCACCGGGTAGTGAATGACACGCCCATCGGGACCGACATACTGTTCGGGATCAACGAAAACTACTTTCAATCCTTGTTCCCGCGCCCGCATCTGCACCAGCCGGCGGTCGGCGTGAACGCCCACGACCAGCAACGACCGAGCGCGAGGATCGTAATTGATGCGCGGGTAATAAGGCCCCCAATCGTATCTGCGCAGCGAAATTTCGGGCAGCCCGCGGTCTGCGCACAGGCAATCGAAGTTGTTGGTAATGACGGTTCCGACAATCAAGCCGAGTTTCACCAAGTCGTCAACAACTTCGTAAAACTGTGTTCCTTCGGCCACGGCGCAGGCACGGTATATGTCCGTCATCTCAGCGTACTTGGTTTCGGGCGAAGCGATAACCTTCAGCAGTCCGTCCTGTTCAGCGCGAAAAACGAATCCGTAATCGGGCAGCGAAACTCCGTAAATGCGGTGCAGACTGGAAAGATGCGGAATGCCTGCGGCGATGGACGGGCCGCAACCGAGTTCCAGTTGCGCTGGCAAATGCTCGGCAATCTGCTCCGGCGTAATGATGGTTGGCGTTCCACGCTGCAACGTCTTTCGCAAGCCGACTTCGAAAAACACTTTCCAAGGGCGTTCGTCCCAGCCGCGCGGAAGATCGTAAGTGTCCGTCATCAACCATAGATCCAGGTTTTGATACCCCGACGGCTGTTTGCGGCCGCGTTTTTCGTCTTCAGGATGATGTTTGCTGCGGGCCAGCCGCAACGTCAGGTTGCCTCGCCGAAATCGTTCCTGCAGCAAACCGCGTGAGAGTTCAGTTCCGTCGGCGCTCCATTCTCCGTCGCACAAGCCTGCTCGGATTACCGCTTCGTATTCGTCAATATGTTCTTCCGGCAAGCTGACATGCATAAACAGGTAAGCGTTCCGCAAAACGAACGAACGTCCTTCGATGCCGTATTCGTCGTAAAAATGCAGGATGCGGCGTTTCTGATCTTCCGGCGAAACCCAGCCTGACAGCCTGGCGTTTGACGGATGTTGATGGCGACGCCAGATGGATTCCGTCCAGCGCCGATGCCATCCGCTGGCATCGGAATTGATGTGGTTGTGATACCGCCAAAGCTGCCGGTCTGTCAGTTCGGGAATGACGATAAACGGAAATTTCATGTTTGATTCCTTTCCGCAAGGATCATCAAATCCGCCGAGCGGCAATCAGCGTCGAGTTGATTGAGTTCCTGTTCTGTCAGAAAGCCGCGAAGCAACCGGATGTTGCACTGGCTTTCCGCCGCAATCATTTTCAGCCCGGCGCGCTCCAGCAGCAACTGCAGGCTGGCGACGGAAAAAAGCCATAAATGATCGCGCCGGAATGACCGGTAAGACGCGCCGAAAATTTCCCGCTCCAGCGAATTCATGTTCGGAACGACCAGCGCCAGCACTCCCTTCGGCGACAGCATTTGCGCAGCAAGCATCAATTCCTGCGGCGGGTTTGGCAGATGCTCCAAAACAAACAGATAGAGCACCACGTCCCAACTCGCGTCCGGGATTGCTTTCGCCGCCACGACTTCGGCAAGCGTACCGGTAAATGTTGACTGGCCATAAATCTGTTGAGCCATTTGCGCGGCGTGTGGATTCAGGTCAATCCCAGCGGTTTTCAGGCCGACCTGCTGCGCGCCTGCGCGCGTGAAGCCAAATCCGCTGCCGACTTCAAGCAAGGTTTTCAATGGGCGATCAGCATGTTCGCCTATCCATTCAATCAAGCGACGACCTTTGGCTTCACGGTATTCGCGTTCGGCCGAATAATGATCGTAGCCAACATTTCCAAGATCTCGTTGTTGGTAATAATCCGGCTGAGTGTAGATCGAATCAGCCGCGCCGCCACTGAGCAACACGCCCAGCCCGCAACGATCACAAGCGCCATAAACCAGCGGAGCTTGTCCGTCAATTCGCCGCGCGGCAACCGTCTGAACATTCGCAGAGCAAGCTGGACACTCGGAATTAAGGAGATGGCATTCGGGCGGGATTGCATGCGATGACAACGAATTCCATAACTGCGTCAGCGTTTGAATACGATGATCAAAGCCTTCTTTTCCTGTGGGGCAACGTTCGGCAAACCCCTCCGCGAACTGCCGCCAGCAGTGCTCATCAACCGCCAGCGTTTTCGCCGCCAGCGCGCAGTGTTCCTGTTCGCTCATCATGTTTTTCGCCAGCGGTATCGAATCAGCGCGCGAAACACGACTCCCATCACGCCAGCAGTCCCACGCAACG
>CAZXHW010000264.1:0-9500 GCA_964639915.1 uncultured Heliomicrobium sp. | reverse complement strand
GGCTGCGCGGAATGCGGATGCCATCGGGCTTTTCGTTAAATTATGGCGCGGAATACGAAGAGCAGCAGAAGTCTTTCCGCGAACTATTGTTCTGCCTGATTCTGGCCGTTGTTCTGGTTTATATGGTCATGGCGTCGGAGTTTGAATCGCTGCGCGATCCGCTGATCATTCTCTTCTCGATCCCGCTAGCTGGCGTAGGCGTCGCGCTGGCGCTGTTCCTGACCGACACGACCTTTAACATGCAAGCCTTCATCGGAGCCATCCTGCTGGCGGGCATCGCGGTCAACAACGCCATTGTGCTTATTGACTATACGATTCTGCTGCGCGAACGTGATGGCTTGGCGCTTCGTCACGCTGTAGAGCTTGCTGGCCGCCGCCGCTTACGGCCGATTTTGATGACAACGCTGGCGACCGTTCTGGGCTTGATTCCAATGTCACTTGGCTTTGGCGAAGGCGCAGAAGTGCAATCCCCAATGGCTCGCGTGGTAATCGGCGGAATGGTGACTTCGACGCTAATTACCTTACTGTTTATTCCAACGATTTACACCATCATCGAAGAGCGTGGCTCCCGCGAAAAAGTCAAAGCCGACGAACCCATCGCCGAAGGCATGCCTGAACCGCTTCAACCCATCGGCGCGGATTAAGTCATGACGGATACAGTTACAGCTCTGCCAGCAGTTCTTGCGCTGGCAGAGCTGGCATCATGATCACCCTCCCACGAATTTCCTGCCAATAAATGCAAGAACCATCTCCCCATTAACCTTAATTTTCGCTTCACTGTGGGTGTAAGCGCGATGAATCTATACAGGAATTAGTCAACTGTATGTTTGCTCTGCATACACACCTTAAACAGCACATTGAACGAAACAGGTTTAAGCAACTGCCAAACGCTAATTTTACAGGGGTTAATGCCTCTTTTTGATTTTTCGGAATGGGCGGCACAAACGTTGCAGTCACTTATTGTGAAGAAATGAGAGACGAAGTAGGACGTTTGAAGACATTTGTTATTCACTGTTAAGGAGGAAATATGGCACGTATTATTGAATATGGAGATAGAGATTTTGGTGGTGGTGGTGGTGATGCTTCAAGTGGTGGGTACGGTGGCGGAACCGTCGCTGTAGCAATATTGATTATCCTGTTGCTGTATTTGGGCGGTTTCTTTCCATGGATTATGAATTTGGGAAATAGTTTCGCAACTACTGGCCCGACTGTTTTACAGCAACCGATTCAGCCACTGATCGAAACTCGGCCGATTCGGCCAATAGTTCAACCTATCGTGTCTGGTGGAGGGACTGTGGCGTATGTAATTGCTGATAATTTGAATATGCGTGTATCGCCGAACGAATTCTCTCAGGCAAGTTACATTCTCCCTAGAGGAACTAGAGTCGAGTATCTTGGAGAATCCTATCAAGAACCTGATGGTGACTTCTGGGTAAAGGTACGGATTCAGGCAGCCCAGGGAGCACAAATTGGTTGGGTGAGCAGACGTTATATTTCCTAAGTTCGAATGAAACTCGAAGTCGGTCGAATGCGCGAGCAAAAAGGCATGCATAATCCTTTCTGCTCGCGCATTACTTTTATGCAGGACTTTGAGAAATGGCTTCAGCGAGTCTGACAGTGGCGCAAATTTCCGCGACGTCGTGAACCCGTAAGATGTGTGCTCCGCGCAAAGTTCCAATTACAGCACTTGCCGCAGTGCCAGCCAATTGTTCACGCGTTTTGTCACGTGTAATGCCGGGCATTTTTTCATCCAGAATCCGACCAATAAATGATTTCCGCGAAGGCCCGAGCAATACTGGCAACCCAAATTCAGCAATCAACCGATTCAAGTGGTTGATTAACTGAAGATTCTGTTGCGGCATCTTTCCAAAACCAATTCCAGGATCAAGCACCAGCTTCGATTTTTGAACTCCGCGTTCAAGCGCTTGCTCTACAGACCAGTACAGCCCGTTTATTACCTCTATGAAGATGCCTTCAACCGGCGGCAGTTTTTGCATCGTTTCCGGTGTTCCACGGGAATGCATTAACACCAACGCAGCTCCGGTCTTCGCAGCTAAATCGGCCAAACCGATTTCAAACCGTAATCCACTGATATCGTTGATGATTTCGGCTCCGCGCTCAATCGCGCCACGAGCAACAGCGAGTTTGGTGGTGTCCACGGAAATTGGGATTTTCAACCGTCCTTGCAATCGTTCCAACACGGGAAAGATGCGAGCAGATTCTTCTTCAGCACTGACGGCCAGTGAACCCGGGCGAGTAGATTCGCCGCCGATGTCCAGAATGTCCGCGCCATCGGCTTCCATTTCCAAAGCGCGGTCAGTTGCCCTCTCAACATCGTCAAACTTGCCTCCATCGGAAAAGGAATCCGGCGTGACATTTAGCACGCCCATCACTTGCACGCGGGACTGAAGGTCAAGAGTTGATCGGATGAGCTTCATTTTTAGAACGTGGAAGGTAAACGACGATCATGCTTTTGCTCGTCATTTCTTATTGCGCAATTAGCATTCGAGAATTACTTGAGAGCCACGAGAAACGGCAAACTTCTCCGAAGCAGAATCGCACCACAGTGCGATTTCCCAATATCCCGCGCTTCCCAGGTAAGCAAACAACTTGCTTTGCTTTGCCGCCTGGGCGAAATGCGAACCGAATTGAGTGACTTGCTGGTTGGCAAAGCGCAATTTGATTGGTGATTGACTGGATTGATCCAGCGGCAGTTCAGATTCGGTCAGGTTCGTGATGCAATTGCCGAAGCGGTCAACGTGAATGACTGAACCGAAGGTTCGATGATTCGCTTCCTCAACAATTGGAAGTGGGATTTCAAGCTTCACGAAATCAAAAATCTCGCTGCCAACAGTTTCGGGTAAAAGACCTTTTGAAAGATGGGCAGCAATTGGCGCAAACACATCTCTGCCGTGAAAAGTCGCGCTAACGGGATGGCGAAACAAATCTTCGCGATCAATTCGGAAGACTTTCGCCTGTTCTTCCTTGGCAAGAACATAGCTGAAAATTCCGTTGTCGGGGCCAACGAAAAGTTGCTCGCCTGCTTTGATAACGATGGCGCGGCGCGAAGAGCCGACGCCGGGATCAACCACTGCCACGTGGATCGTTCCCGCTGGAAAATTGCGATAGCACGCGCCCAGCGTAAAAGCAGCAGCGGTTACATCTTGCGCTGGAATGTCGTGCGTCAGGTCAATAATTTGAGCTTGCGGATTGATGGAGAGAATGACGCCTTTGACGGCAGGAACAAAATAATCGGCTGTGCCGAAGTCGGTGAGCAGAGTAATCATTTGGTATCGTCAGCATTCGGGAGTCGGTAGCCGGTAGAACGATCTCCTACCGACTCCCGCCTACTAATCTTATTCTTTTGAACTGGCCGGTGCCGCTGTGCGAATCAGCATTTCGGTCCCGGGTTCCAGAGTCAGTTCTTTGCCACCTTCGACGAACACAGAGCCAGCGCCAACGCCTGCACCTATGGCCGCGCCAATGGCCGCGCCTTTGCCGCCGCCAGCTACGCCGCCAATGATCGCGCCAAGCACTGCGCCGCCTCCGGTGCGGACCGCTGTATCTTTCGTGCGGCTGCTGGATTCGACGTTACCTTCGTCGTCTACAGTTTTGACCTTTTCGCTTTGGTAAATCTTTTCCACCTGAGCCGCAAAGCGTCCTTCGCGACCATCGCGCAGGTGAATCACATCGAAAACCAATGCCAGTTCAGTCTTGCCTGAAGCCTTGCCAGATTTGTTCAGTTTGGAGACATGGCCTTCAACCACAGCATCAGCATATTCGCTTGGGTCAAGCACAACGGCGGTGAATTTGTCGCCTTCTTTATTGATTTTGGTGCTGATCTGATCATTGAGCCGGACTTTCATCTGTACGCCGTCCTGAACAATGATTTGATTCCTTCGTGACGAACCCGAAGAAGAGGAAGTCGCGCGATCTCGCGGGCGATCCTCTCTCTCTACAGGCCTTTCCACAGGACGACTGTCAGCAACCGTCCGGTTGTCTTCTGCCGTTCGCGGGCGGCTGGACGCAGACGAATTAGTTGATGCATTGACCGTAGCAATTACGACTTTGCCAAGGTTTGCGGGCAAAGAAAGTGAGTATGGACGCCCGAAGTAGCCATCGTTGTAACCTATTTCGAAGCCGATTCGATACCCTTCCTGGTATTCGGCTAGCGTGCCCATGGATTCCTTATAGCTGCGATCTGCTCGATTGTAGGCATCACTGCCTTCAATATCTCGCGCCTGCCCTTCGTTGACGTCGCTTTTGCCTTTGACGAAGCCATCTTCGTAACCGCCACGATAACCGTGCTGATGAGCGTAACGATAAGAAGCCGGATCATTGGTGACCACGGTCGGTCGCGGACGAGTCGTTTGCGCCATCGCATTTACAGCCGTCATCAAAACAATCGCTACCGCTCCCAAGGTGGCGATTCGGCGAGCCAAGCTGAAATTCATAACTGCCTCCTTCTGCTATTTACTGATTGTCGCGGAGAAAATTAAAGGGGTACAGATTTTCTACACTATCACTGCACTCAAAACAAGCGTTGAGTTAGTGTATGCTTCAGCTTCACACATTTAAAACCTATAACAACGTAGACGGTTATGACACAGAAACGAATCTATCTGGACAACAGCGCTTCAACACGTGTTGACGATGAAGTCGTCAAAGCGATGCTCCCTTTCTTGACTGAAGATTTTGGCAACGCTTCCAGCACGCACCAGTTCGGCCAGCAAGCCAAACAAGCCATTGAAAACTCCCGGCAACAAGTGGCGTTGATGCTGAATGCGTCGCCAACAGAGGTCACGTTTCTGTCCGGCGGAACCGAATCCGACAATCTGGCGATCAAAGGCATCGTCGAAGCCCATCGGGAAAAAGCCAACGGCAAAGCCCACATCATCACTTCGCAGATTGAACATCCGGCGGTGCTGGCCAGTTGCGCGTACCTGGAGCAGCAGGGTTGCCGAGTGACTTATTTGCCGGTTTATCGCGAAGGCATTGTTCGGCTGGAAGACCTTCGATCCGCGCTGACGGACGATACTGTGATGATTTCCGTGATGCACGCCAACAACGAAATCGGCACCATCCAGCCGCTTCAGGAAATTGGCTCGCTGGTCAAAGAGCGCCGCGAAGCCGGACAACGCCATCTGCACTTTCACACGGACGCGGTTCAATCGGTTGGCAAAATCCCTGTGGACGTGAAAGAGCTTGGCGTGGATTTGTTGACACTGACGGCGCACAAAATTCACGGACCAAAAGGTATTGGCGCTTTGTATATTCGCAAAGGCGTTCGGCTAGCCAGCCAGATGCACGGCGGCCACCACGAACGTGATCGCCGCGCAGGCACCGAAAGTGTCCCGTTGATCGTCGGCCTAGGCAAAGCCTGCGAACTGGTTCGCCAACATTTAGCAGAGCGAATCGAGCATACGCGTCAGCTTCGTGACTATCTGGAAGAAGAAATTTTCAACCGCATAGCAGACGTGTCCCGCAACGGTGACCCGCTACGCCGAGTCCCAAACATCGCCAACCTGAATTTCGATTTTGTCGAAGGCGAAGGCTTGCAGATTTCCCTGGACCTGAAAGGCGTGGCAGTTTCAACTGGCTCGGCATGCTCTTCCGGCTCGCACGAACCTTCGCACGTGCTGATGGCGATAGGCCTGCCGCGCGACAACGGTTATGGCTCGCTGCGATTCAGCTTCGGCCAGTACAACACACGCGAAGATGTTGATTACGTGCTTGAAACATTGCCAGCAGTAATCGAAAAGCTCAGAAAATTGTCGCCTCGCCTGCGGCTGAAACAGGCGGCTGGTTGATTTCCCGTTGCTGATCGCCATGCATCAGGCAAAGACACATTTCATGTCATTGTCTTGAATTGCAACGTAGCGTTGCGGCTCTGACCTGTCTTGCCAAGTATTTTCCATCTTCTACCCATCTAATAACCTGTCTGTTTGCAGCAATCCCCACTTCGCATTGAATGACGGCATATCGCTTGCGTTTATTTTTGCCGTCATGGGAAACCGCAAAGCTTGCTGGGATGTGTATTTCGGCGGTTCAACCAAAGGAGTGATGTCATGAATTTTCCAGAGAGATTTACTTCGACAAAAAACTTAATCCTGATTGGTGTCGCTGGACTAATTCTGTTTCTTGCCGGGTTCTGGCTTGCCCGTTCGCCAGTGAGTTTGGCGAAATCAGAATCGCAAGTGACAAGGTATCAATTCATGCAGATTGGCGATTCGGTAGCGGCAATTGATGTCTATACCGGCGAATCGTATGCAATTGATGGCAATGCGCGGGCGTGGGTATTGCTGGCTCCGGCGTTACCAACGAAAGAAGCAAAAACGACAAAATAGCCGGCTAACTGGCTAATAAGAATTACAAGAGCCACAGAGAGATCAAAGATTCTGAAGACTGGGTAATATCTTTGTTTTTCTGTGGCTCGTCCTCTTGAGCATTGCAGTTTGCAGTTGTAGTATCCGCCCGTCTCAGTTTCCACAGTCGGCCACCCCTTCAAAATTCAGCTTTAGCTGTTTTCTTGGAGGGATCATTATGCTCCGCTTTGCCTTTGCCATTCTCTTCAGCGTTTCGATCAATTCTATTTTCAGCCCGGACGATCTGGATCACGTCAATTTTGAAGGCGTGGTGAAGGATTCCAGCGGCAACGCAATCGTCGCGGCCAAAGTTACGGTTAAACATTCAGCCAACAACTCCGAACGAAACGGAATAACAAATAAAGAGGGCCGCTATCGGATTGCATCTTTGCGACCCGGAGTTTACGAACTGCGGATTGAAGCCTCGGGCTTTCAAGCGATCAAAGTCGAAAAGATCAACGCCGTTGCTGGAGCTATTCTGCGACAGGATTTCGAGCTTTCCCCTGCAACTCTTGCAGAACAAATCACCATCAATGCCGAAACTTCTCAGTCGCTGATTGACACTTCGCGCACGGTTGTCGGCGGCACCATCACGCAAAAACAGGTAGATGCGTTGCCGACAGAATCGCGCAATCCTCTGGATTTGATCTTCACTCTTGCTGGAACCGCGCAGCCAGCACTAACCGACAAAGATTTGGCCGAAGGTGACCGTTCGGACAATTTTCGCTCTCCACCTGAAGAAGTGGGAATTTTCAGTTTGACCGGCGGCACTCCTTTTTCGAACAACCTGACAATTGAAGGTTTGGATAACAACGACGACCGCGCTGCCCGCGAACGCTTTATACCTTCGTTGCACGCTGTCGAAGAAGTTCAGGTCATCACCAATCAGTTTTCAGCCGAATACGGTCGAGCTTCCGGCGGGCGCGTCAATCTGCGCTTGCGTGGCGGAGCCAATCGGTTTCACGGACAGACGTTTTATTACTTCCGCGATGAAAGCCTGAATGCCAATGCCTATCGTCGAAATGCAGACCCAACGCGCGGCTTCCGGCTCCCGTTTCAAAACCATAATCCTGGCGCCAGCATCGGCGGGCCGATCAAACGCGACAAACTCTTTTTCTTCGCTGCGTACGAACTTGATTACGTTTACGACCGAGCCGAAATCGCGGCCTTGTTGCCTGTGGCAACAAATTCGGCCTTTCCGCTGCCCAAACCAAATGGCGCGAATCTGGGAACAACAAGTTTGGACAACCGGGGCAATCGAGTGGAAATCAATGGCGGCGCTGCTGTCGGATTGTATGACGCAACGATCACCACGCCGCGATTGGCGCAAACCTGGCAAACCCGCGGTGATTTGTTTCTAAATGACAAACACAATGGCTTTGTGATTTTCACACTGGCGCGCAATCGCGACGAACGCGGATTCCCAGGAGGCCGCAGAACACTCGAAACGCTGCGGCAAACAGGCCGCGACAGCCAGTCAATCGCGATTGGTGACAACCTTGTGCTTTCACCCAGATTGGTCAGCAATGCGCGATTTCAGTTTTCGCGGCTGTCTCCGGCGGATGCTCCGCCAAACAACAATCCTGTGGTCATCATTGATATTGATGATCCGCGTGATGTCATCGGCGACACCAGCGCCAATCCATTCACTCGGCGAGGCAATTTGACTGCCGGTTCCAGCACGATCAGCGGAGTTGATCGTCGCGAAAACCGCTGGCAACTTCAGGAAACCGTCAGTTATCAGCGCGGCAAACACTCGCTTCGGTTCGGCGGCGACGTTCAAGCCATTCGCTCGCGCTTTGTTGACCTGTCCGACGCGACGGGAGTTTTCACCTTCGCCTCCCCTGCGGATTTTCTGGCCAATAAGTTCACGCGCTACGAACATCGCTTTTTCACTGAATCGGAATTGCGGAATACCTACGCAGGGATTTTTGTTCAGGACGACTGGAAGCTGCGGCGCGATCTGACCGTTTCGCTTGGTTTGCGGTGGGACAACGAAACGATTCTGAACGATCGGAACAATTTCGGTCCCCGCGTTTCGTTCGCCTGGTCGCCAAAGCATTCTCACAAAACCGTTGTGCGTGGAGGCTACGGAATTTTCTATAACCGTGCGATGCTGCGAACCTTGGACGATTACACGCTGACTTCGCAAACCATTGCCGTTGACACAAATACGGCTTTGGCTGGGCCATTGCTGACTTCCCTGAAGTTTCCGACTGTACTCGCTGCCAAGGATTCGCAAGTAAGGCAATTTGGTGTGCGTGAAGCAGGCTTCATACGCCGCCTGAGCAGCGACTTCCGAATTCCGGAAAGCTATCAGGCTTCGCTTGGCTTCGAGCGCGAACTGGCGCGCGGATTCAAAGTGGAAGTCAATTACGTTTTCAATCGCGGCTTGCACCTGTGGCGAGAAGTGAACGCCAATGCTCCGCGATTGCCCGCCGGTTTTACGAACTTCGCTGACTACCTCACAACGCGCGATTTCGATAACCGGCGGGATGCCACGGGCAACAGACCAATTACGGCAACCGGAAATTCCGACTTTGTGCGCTTCAACCGCAGCACCACGCCAACGCAAACCATTCGTGAAGGCGAGAAAACCATCGTTGTTTTCGGACTCAACAATCCTTCGACCAGCAATGCAACGGCTGGAATTCGTTCTGCGCTAGCGGTACTTCGTCAATTTCGGACTGATCCAAACCTGACGCAAATCGAGGAGCTTCAAGCACTTGGCAACAGTAATTACCACGGAGTCAGTTTCGAAACGACGAGACGGCTCACTGAACGAGGCTTCGTTCGCGCCAGTTATACGTTCAGCAAGTTGATGGATGACGGCATTGTCAATACGTCTTCTCCATTGGTTGCCGGAGACTTTCAACGAGAATATTCCTTGAGCTTGCTGGATGCTCGTCATCGCATTGCTGTCAGCGGGTATTACCAAACTCCCAAAGTGGTTGGAGGCTTGACGTTTGCGGGGACGCTCAATTTCGCGTCTTCACGCCCATTCAGCATTGGCGCCAATGGCAATGACCGATATTTGGATGATGTAGACAATGACCGCCCAATCTACAGCGGAAACTGGGACGCAATCGGCTGGCGCAAACTGTAATCGCCGCTCAGTCAATCGCTTGCTGAAGC
>CAZXHW010000263.1:0-9519 GCA_964639915.1 uncultured Heliomicrobium sp. | reverse complement strand
CGTGGCGGCAAGATGCTGGCTTTTGTGGCGCTGTTGGTCTTTCCGGTTCTGGCCGGAGGCATGGGCGTCAATGAACACATACAACATTCCAAAACAACCAATTTCTGCCTGTCTTGCCACGTGATGGAAGATTACGGCAAAAGCCTGCACGTGGATGACCGCAGTTATATTCCGGCGATTCACTATCAGAATAATCTGGTTCCGCGCGACAACGCCTGTTTCACCTGCCATACCGATTACACGATGTTCGGCGATTACAATGCCAAGTTGCGTGGGTTGAAACACGTTTACGCGTATTACATCGGCAAACCTATGCAGCCCCTGAAGCTTTACACTCCTTACAACAACCGCGAATGCCTGCATTGCCATTTAGGAGCGCGTGGTTTTGAAGAATCAGAGGCCCACACCAAGGAAGCAGACATGATGGCCAGGATCAAAAACAACCAACTTGGTTGCACTACCAGCGGCTGTCACAGTGTCGTTCACAATATCCCCACATTGAAAGAAGCGTCTTTCTGGAAGGAGCCGGGCAAATGAATTCACCTACCACGAAAATCGAAAAACGCATTCGCCTTTCCGGCATTCTGTTGATTGCGGGATTGCTGGTGGAACTGGCTACGCTGAATTGGTCGCACCCAACGGCGTTTCTTTTCTTCCTGATACTCGGAGGCACGTTGATGGCGGCGGGAATTTTACTGTTTCTGTTGTCTTTGGTTACCGCCGAAAGCCGATAAAGACACTATCCGCTCAAAAAAGCCCCCGCCGTCCAAAGACGGCGGGGGCTTTTTGCGATCAACGCTCGGAGAAGGAGGGACCGACTGTTACCGAACGTGACCACGTTTCAATTTCTTTCTGCTTACGGCACGCGATGGCCATCCCGGCTGCCGGCAAACTGAATCTCCAGAATTTCAGGAGTTTCATAGGGTTTGCCATAGTTGGCAAAAGTAACCTTGACCTTATCTGTTTTCGCTCTGTTCATATGGACACAATGAAACGACGTGACCAAATTGTCAGCCTTTTCCACAGCTCCGCTATACACGTAGGTGCAGGCTTCTCCTTTCGCCATCCGCTCTTCGTCGTGAACAATCAAATACTGGCCTCGCAACAAAACGTTTGCCAGTTTGACTGTGTTGGTAAATTCGACGACTGCGCTTTCACGTTTCGGGCCCATTTCTCCTTTTGCCGAAACTGCAATAGCGATAATCGCCGCCAAAGTTGCAGCAAACAGTGCAATGACTAAACGGCGCATAACAACCTCCTGGTTTTCAAAGACATTTCCTGTGGCATTACTGCCAAATATAAAAAATATAGCTTCGTTCATACTGTCAGCAAGAAATGTGCCTTGGCGAAATCGCGCGATTGCTGAAGTTAGTTCGCCGCTTGCAGGGCCTGCTGGTTAGAATTCCACAGCGTTGGGGTAATTCCCTCTAACAAGATTGGCAAATCCACGCAAAGCCCCCATCACGGATTGCCGGAATATTGATTCCAAAGAAGCTCGTGCTAAACTCCGGCTTCGTTTTCCCGCAATCCATCAACCCAACACTGCCAGAACAGGAGAGAACAGATGAAAAGATTCAATCTGGTTCGCATCTCGCTTTTTGCCCTTTTTGTTTTTGCCTTCGCAACCGAAGGGCAATTCATCCACCACTCGCAAGCGAAAGACACGGCCAAAGCTTCCCTGGAAAAAGTCGCCAAGTCCGTCACGATTTATCGCGACAAGTGGGGAGTTCCGCACGTTTACGGCCCTACGGATTACAGCGTGATGTTCGGTTTTATGTATGCACAGGCCGAAGACAATTTCTGGCAGATCGAAGACAGCTACATTCAATCCATCGGACGCGCCGCCGAAGCCTACGGCGAAAATGCTGTTCTTTCCGCCAATGCCGGACGCCCTCTGGAATCTGACTTGATCAACCGCCAGCTTGAAATCAATCGGATGGCGCAAGCCGATTACGCCAAGCTGAACAAGCAGGCCAAAGACATTTGCGATGCGGCGGCTGACGGATTGAATTACTTTTTGGAAAAGAATCCGCAGGTCAAACCGATCCTGATCACTAAGTTCGAGCCGTGGCATCTGCTGGCGTTCAATCGCTTTGCGCAATACCAGCTTTTCATCTTCCGCCGTTTGGGATTAAGGCCGAACGAATTGCGCGCTTCTGTGCAGGAAGTCGGCGCTAAGACAACGGGATTGAGAGACGGAGAGATAGAGAGCGGTAGGGACAGAGTCCTGATTGCCGGATCGCCTGTTGACGCGTTTCTGTCAGATGACAATTCATCCGCACAGATCGGTTCCAACACCTGGGCGATTTCGCCGAAAAAATCCGCCACCGGCAAAGCCATGCTCCTGGTCAATCCGCACCAGCCTTTCTTCGGCCCAGGCCAATGGATCGAAGGCCACGTCCACAGCGACAGCGGCTGGAATATGTCAGGCGCTTCGTTTCCCGGCTCGCCGTTTCCCACGCTTGGCCACAACGACAACTTGGGCTGGAGCCACACGGTCAACGCACCTGACGTGATTGATGCCTGGGAAGAAAAGTTCGACGACGCAACCAGCCCACTGAGTTACAAATACGGAAGCGGCTACAAGACCGCCACTGAATGGAGCGAAAGCATCAAGGTCAAAACCGACACCGGAATCGTCCAGCGCACATTCAAGATGCGCAAAACGCATCACGGCCCGGTCATGGCGATCCGCGACGGCAAACCGCTGGCTGTCAGAATGGCGGCTTGGGAAAATGCAGGTGGAGCATTGGAACAACGCTACCTGATGACCAAGGCGAAAAACCTGAAAGAGTTCAAAGCCGCAATGTCGGGCTTGAAAGTTCCGATGTTCAACACGATGTACGCCGACCGCGAAGGCAACATCTTTTACATTTATTACGGCGCAGTGCCGAAACGCGACCAGAAATACGACTGGTCGAAATTCGTGGACGGCAGCGATCCCGGCACGGAATGGCAGGGGTATCATCCGCTGGAAGAGTTGCCGCAAATCACAAATCCGGCTTCCGGCTTCGCGCAAAACTGTAACGCCACCCCGCTGCTGGCTTCAGGAGAAGAGCTTGGCAAAGACGGCAACCCGGACGGTGCAAAGTTCCCGGCGTATATGGTGACCGAAAAAGACAATCCTCGTTCGCGCATTTCCCGCCGGGTTTTGAGCGAACGCGCCAAGTTCACCTACGAAGACTGGACAAAAGCCGCCTACGACACTCGCGTTATCGAAGCCGAACGCTTGATTCCACTACTCGCCGCCGAATTCGACAAATTCAAAGCCGCCGACGCGGCCAAAGCCGAAAAGCTGACTGAAGTCATTGCCGCGTTGAAAGCCTGGAACGCCGTCAGCACAATTGATTCTGTGCCGATGAGCGTGTTTACGCTTTATGCATACGCACGCATTCAGCCGCAAGCGCAACAACTGACCAAAGGGCGTCCTTACCCGGAGGTGGATGTTCTGGACTACGTCGTCAGCGATCTGGCCAAGAAGTGGGGTACCTGGAAAGTGAAATGGGGTGATCTGATGCGCATTCAGCGGGTCCACACCAGTGGCGTGATCGAACCCTTCAGCGATACCAAACCCAGCTTCCCGGTTGCAGGTGGCCCAGGCGATCCGGTTGGCATCGTGTTCAACTTTTACGCTCCGGAAGCGCGCGGCCAGAAGCAACGCTTTGGCATCGCAGGCCATTCCTTTTACAGCGTCATCGAATTTGGCCCGAAGCTGCAGGCGCGTTCAGTGCTCCAATTCGGACAAAGCGCCGATCCGAAATCGAAACACTATTTTGACCAAGCCGAGCTTTATTCGAAGATGCAGTTCAAACCAGCGTGGTTTGCGTTGGAAGACATCAAAGCGAACCTGGAAACCTCGTACCGTCCCGGCGAAAAAGCTGCTGCGGCCACAGCTTCGGCGAAATAATCGAAGATAAGGTGTAGCAAACCAGCTTGCTACACCTTATTCCCCGCTCAAATACACATATCGCAGAACAAATAACGCCGCCAGCACATACACCAGCGGGCTGGCTTCGCGAGCGCGGCCAGTCAAAACTTTCATCAGTGGATAAAAAATGAATCCAAGCGCCAAGCCATTGGCGATGGAAAACGTTAGCGGCATGGCCAGGATGGTCAGGAAGGCCGGAATGGCTTCAGTGATGTCGTCCCAGTCAATGGCTTTGACGGCGCTGATCATCAACGCGCCGACGATGATCAACGCTGGAGCCGTCGCAATCGGCGGAATTGCTCCGGCAATCGGCGAAAAGAAAGCCGCCAGTAAGAACAAGACGGCAACCACTGACGCGGTCAGTCCGGTTCGCCCGCCTTCGCTGACACCGGTCGCGCTTTCGATATAGGTCACGACCGTCGAAGTTCCAAACAGCGAGCCGACAATTGTCGCAATTGCGTCGGCAAACAGTGCCCGGTTGACGCGCGGCATTTTGCCGTCGGCGGTCAAATATCCAGCTTGCCTCCCCAACCCCATCAATGAGCCAATCGTGTCGAACAGGTCAACAAACAGAAAAACGAACACAACGTCGAACAATCCGAGCTTCAGCGCCCCGCGAATATCCAGTTGACCAAACGTCGAGCGCCAATCCGGCATTTGAACGATGCCAGTCGGCAAGGGAGTCAGTTTGAACGCAATGGCCGCTGCGGTGACCGACAGAATTCCAATGATGATCGCCGACTTGAACCCACGCGCCATCAGGACGCCTGTGATCAGCAATCCTCCCAGCGCCAGCAATACAGGCTTCGAAATAATATGGCCGAGCGTGACGTACGTTGTCGGTGAAGCAACGATCACTCCGGCGTTTTTCAAACCGATGAAAGCAATAAACAAACCTATGCCAGCGGCCACGGCCGTTTTCATGGTCATCGGAATCGCGTCCACGATCATTGCCCGAATGCGAGCCATCGTCAGAATCAGAAACACCACGCCCGAAATGAACACCGCGCCCAAAGCCACGCGCCAGTCGTAACCCATCACCTTGACGACCGAATACGTGAAATACGCGTTCAGCCCCATTCCCGGCGCCAGCGCAAACGGGTAATTGGCAATCAATCCCATTGCCAACGAACCAATTGCCGCCGCAACGCAAGTAGCAAACAGAGCACCTGAAAACGGCACGCCTGCTTCGCTGAGGATCGTCGGGTTAACGAAGATGATGTAGGCCATCGTCAGAAACGTCGTCACTCCGGCGGCGACTTCTGTGCGAATGGTCGTCTTGTTTTCTGTAAGCTTAAAAACTCGTTCGAGAACGTTGGTCATTGGTCGCTCGTTTGGTTTTGGTCGTGTGTGAAGTTTTCCAGCACCGGCACGTCGTTTCGTTCCAACAGTCCCAATGCAGCGGCAATGACTTCATGCTGCAAACTGGTATTGTTCGGTTCGCCCAGCGGAAAGCCCATCGGAAACGGAACGAACAATGCACGCGGAGGGTTGAGTTGAAAAACTACTTCGCGCAGCAGTGAAATTGAAACCGTTGCGATGCCTTCGCGTTCGATTGCCGCCTGAACCAGACAAACTGTCTGGCAGCACATCGGTCAGACAGGCGTCAGAAAGACGACATCAACGCCGTCTTCGCGCAGCATTCGCGCCACCTGCGGAGCCGTTTCTTCGATCAACTTGCCCGGCCCGACAATTGACCCCATAAAGCTGAAATGCCGATGATTGAGCTGGCCAATTGTGCCCTTGGCTTCCAGTTCGCGAAACCGGTCAATCGGAAACGCCAGGTTAGTGTCGGCGGCCAATCCCAAATGATCGAATGCGTAACTGCGATGCGATTCGATCAACGTTTGAGCTTCGATCGAAGTAGGAATTTCGCGGAAGGTTGAATCGCCTTTTTTGTTCGAATGGTCAAAACCCGCTTGTTCCGGCGTGCGCAAACCGGCAGTTGTCACCAGCGCGACTCGCGCTTCCTTGAGAGGCTTAGATAGTTTCGCGCACAAACCCGACTCAATCGCGTAGCGCGAAAACGGATAGCCTTTCATAAACAGCCTGACGTGCAGGCTAAGATCGCTGTAAGTTGCCATGTTTTGGAGTGCTGCGTCTTTGGCGCAGCTTTGGTAGTCCTTCAGATATTTGCGGCGCTGATTGTACGCGATGCTTCTGCCAACCCAAACAACTTGAAAGCCGCTTGCGGTCAACTTAAGCTGCATTCGTATCATCAATCGTCTTTTCACTTTAGAATTTGATGGTTTGGGTAGCCTCGGTTGAATCGCCCTATCAACGAACTACCAAAGCTGCGCCAAAGACGCAGCATTCCAAAGAAATATGACCAAAGCAATTCTGGCAGCAATTCTGATTTCAGCCATCGCGCTTGGGCAGTCGCCGTCAACTCAAACCCAACAACCCACTGCACCGCAGCCTTCCCAAACCGAACGTGTGTTGATTGACGCCTACGACGCCGCGCACGTCAACGGACTGGTTTTCATCACGGGGCTGCAAAACGCACCAGAGCAAAACTTTTTCGGATTGCGATTTCTGGCTTCCGGCACAAACGGCATCGAAGTCAGTCCCAGCAAGTTTGAACTGGGGCCGCACGCTCCGGATGGCAAGTTTGCGCGCGTCAGTTGGCAGCCTGAATTCGATCCGAAAACAACAGTGACGCTGCGTTGGCAGCGCACAGGCAAATCAGTCGTCGGGCAGTTGTCGGCTTCGGGGAACATTCGACTGAGCATAGAAACTTACCGTCCGTGGAGCGATGCACGCAACGAATTAAGCTGGGCGCTTTATTCTGCGCAAAGCGATAATCGAACGATTTTGGGAGAGCAAATCCACAATCAAAAGACCAAAGCACCGCTCAACCGTTTTCTGCTGAAAACTGATCGCGCGGTGGCGATCCAAAGCGCCCAAGGCGAAAGTGTTGGCCTTCAGCGTCCTTCGCCCAACGCTACGTTGGTTTTTGATGTAAGCCCAAATGCACCTGTTGGTTTTATTGCCTTGGTGGGCGACGACTTTGAAGCAATGGAAAGTGAAGCCCAAAAGCTAGCGGCGCGGCCTGTGGCAGAAATGTTGGACAAAGCCGAAAAAGAAAGTGCGGCCATTGGGGCAATGACAGGTGGCGCTTTGGGCGACAGTTTTGAAGCCATCCTGCGCGCCACCATGTGGAATCGCTTTTATTCGCCCACACATCGTTTTGAGTACATCACGCCAAATCGGATTTCCGGAAAGGGGCTTCGTGGAGATGTGTTGGGGCTGGATTCCATGATGCTGTCCATTCTGACTGCTCTGACAGATGGCGAAAGCTCGACTGCCAGTTTGCGAATTTTGCTAACTGGGCAAACTCCCGATGGACGTGTTCCCCTCAGACGATACATGCAGTCCGAGTCGGCGGGAGAATCTCCTGTTCTGGCCGGGCGTTCTCTGCCGCCGCTGGGCGCACTGGCAGTTTTCAAAGTGTACTTGGCGACCCAGGACTTGGCTTTCCTGGCTTGGGCGTATCCGCGATTGCAGCAATGGGATGGCTGGTGGTACGCCAACCGAGGTGACGGCAAACGGTGGCGTGACGGAAACATGGATGGCTTGCTGGAAAACGGTGTTGATGCGGAACTTGAATTCGGAGCGCTCGGCGCTCGGCAGTTAACCAACACGGACAAGCTACAAATGGCATTGGCGGAAGCAGGACTGCCCGCAAACAGCGAAGCAAAATTCAACGACGAAGTTCATACGCTGACTATGTCTCCCGTCGCGCTCAACTCGCTTTACGCGCTGGACACGGAGCTAATGGTTTTGATTTCGAAGGAAATCGGCATGAAAACGGAAGCCGATCGCTGGCAGGAGCGATATGACGAAATCAAGCGTTTGATCAATGATCATCTTTGGAGCGAAGACGATCATCTGTACCTGGACCGGCATTGGAACGGAAAGTTTTCCAGTCGCAAAGCGTCAGACCTTCTGCTGCCGTTGATTGCGGGAATTCCGGATCAGCCGCGCGCTAAACTGCTGCTTGATGCGTTGCGCGAATCGAAAGAGCTAACTCCGGTTGGTGATCCTGACCAGGCGGCCATGAACTACCTGCTTTATCTGGGAATGAAACGCTACGGATTTGAAGTGCAGGCGGCGGAACTGGCGAAGCAAAGCCTGAAAGCTGCGGATTCCGCGAAACCGGCTGCGACCTTAAACCCTTTGCGGCCAGTATTTACACCGTTAATTTACTTGCCTGCAATCGAGGAACTTATGTCTGCAGATCCGTGGTTTGGTTTGACGTTTGGTAACCTGAACGCCACTGAAGAAGCCCGCATAGAGCGAGTGCAGATCGCCGGGTCGAGTTTTGATGTCTCCATCAGTCCCAAAGCAACCGTGATTCGCCGCAATGGCAAAGTCGAAATTGAGTTTGAAGGCCCAGTTAAGTTGCGCGGCTACAGAAGCAACGACCGCGCGCTGGCGTGTCTGGTCGAGACAAAAGCGGAAGTTCGCGCGAAGGTTCATGGCGAGGAAGGCAAAAAAATCACGGCTTCCGTGGACGAAAAAGTTCTGGGCAGCACTTCGATTGGCGCAACTGCCAGCTTCAAAATCAAAGAAGGCAGCCACAAATTACTGGTCGTGAAATGAAGTGGAAGTCCCGCAGTGCGGCAGAAATACGGGCATTTTGTACATGGCCGAAGAGGCAAACGTTGGCCTGTGAAGGTTGCGGCCTCCGTTGAAGGCATTGGAAAAGTTTTCTTTCTCTGTGTTCAGCACGATCATTGCACCGAGAATCGCCGCACCTTCGCCAGCAACAAACTTCATCCAGCCGGTGTGACCGCTGGGCACAATTTGTGGGAAGCGCGGCGTGGTGCGCGGAAACGTTCCGTTGATAAGCTGGCGAAACTGGCAGCCGCTACTTGCAACAAAGCTCAAAGCGCGTTCCTGATCGTCAAACAGCCACCCGTTGAAACCTCCGATCACGTCTACTTGTTCGAACAAATCACCGCCAACTCGGTTCAGGATAATCAGCGTCGAATTGTTGTCGGCAAAACTTGGCAAGTTGCTGGCAATCAATACGCGTGGAGCTTGATTGTACTTATCCCCATCTAACATCAAATTCACGGACAAACTGTTTTCGTCACATTCGCACGGCACTTTGCTGATAGCGGCAAAGGCTTCCGCGCCAAGGTTTGCCGCGTGCCCGCTGGCCAGCGCAACATATTCATCACCAATCAAATAATTGAAATTTATGGGACAGCCCGTTACGCCATCCACTGCCACGACAATCAGAAAGCCAGTCACGTCCGGGTCAACATCCGAAACCATAAAGCTGGTGGTCTGGCTTCCGGTCAGACACAGATAATTGTCACTGACGGTGCAGGTGTCTCCAGACACAAAAAACTGGTGCAGCGTGACTTCTTTGTCGGCTGTGTTGGTGATGTTGATTCTGGTGTTCTCACTGATGGAGTCGGTGGAGGAAGACGTGTACAGATTGAAAAACAGGATTGAGCCTGATTTCTGTGAACTTACGGGCGTGGAAGGTGGCATCGCAGGTTCAAAAGGGGCCAGAGTATCGCAGATGGAGCTATACGAATCGCAAGCGCTGACTGTCGTCGCTGCATCGTTGAGAT
>CAZXHW010000262.1:6789-9522 GCA_964639915.1 uncultured Heliomicrobium sp. | reverse complement strand
ATTTCGACATTGGGGGTGACGCGCGATGGCCGTCGTCTGTTTTACACCTCAACTGCGCATCAAGCCGACTTGTACCTGCTTTCGCTGGAAAAATAAGCGGAGCATTGATAAGCAGGTAACGGGTCACACGATGCAAGCGGTTTGTGTCTCCTGAGCAATTCGGTGGACGTGCCTGAGACCCAGGCACGTCCACCGAATTTTTATTGGAAGAGCTTTTCTCGGACTCACTTAAAACAGCCCGTCTGGCTCCATCCCTTATTTAGTGATGGATGCTGATGTCCTGCACGTGTACCTTACCTGCGCCGCCACCGCCATTAGCACTTTGGCTGGGGATAGACGTAGTGCCCAAGTAGGTATTGGCTCCATTGAGCGTCAGCACTCCGGTGCCACCCTTGTTTGGCCCACCTTTGATTTGCTCATTTGACTGGACCAGCAAATCAGCGAGCGACACTGCTGAGATTTCGTCCTCTGCGAAGGTTTGGTTGTGATTCGACAGCGGCGACACGCCATCCACTCTGGCCCAGGCAAGCGCGCTAACGCCGTGGCACGGCGGCCCGCCCTTGATGCCATCCAATTCCTCATCGGACAACTGAGAGAATGCTGTATCGCTGCCATCAGCGTCAGTTGCCACTGTTTCGTTATGATTGGAGAAACTGCCGGAATTAGGGAGTCCCCAACTAAAGGAACACACATCGATCTCCTCACGATGTGGCCCGCCTTTCGCTTGTTCAGCGTGCGCTGCAGTGACTGCCAGATCGGTCAAATGGGCCATTGGCGTGTCGCAGCGTTCGAAGTCTTTCGCTGTCGTCTCGTTGTGGTTGCTGGTCAAACTTTGCGAGCCGGAAGCTGTTTTCTGAAATGAGATGATATAAGGAAATTCGCCAGCCGCAGCGGCGGTTTCACCTGCAATTACGGCTTTGGTTTCTTGGGCTTGTGCGGCGGTCAATGGCAAATCAGCCACTGATTCCGACTCCATCGAGTTTGCAATCAGGGGGTGCTGTTGATTCACCCCTTGGTTGTCTTGCTGGTTCATTACGTTTAGTCCTTTGGTTAAATGTAGTTGTTTATGATGAACGGCTTATTGCGCTCATCGGTTAAAGGGCGGAGGGCGAAAACCATCACCCGATCACGCCGCGTTTCAATGTGACATCAGTCACTTTATGAATGCTGGAGTGCGAGCCGCCTTTGATTTCCTCTGTCTGCTCAGTGGTGACCGGCAGGTCGGTTAGCGCTGGGGCCGCATTGCCTTGTTCGTTCAGTTGGTTTTCTTGCTTTTCGGTTTTCATCTTTTCCGCTTTTTTTAAGAGGCTTCGGGAACATCTAAACCTCGCTGAAGCAAACATCCGCAGGGGGAAACAACCTGCGGATGCTTGCTGGCGAGCCTATCAATTGGCCAAACCGGGAATTGCTGTCGTTCATTAACCTTGCGGTCCTACATGAACGCGTATCTGAAGTTCTTTGATTTCGATTGGCCCGCCTTTCAGCGCGGCGTCATGGACTTCATTGACGGTCAAATCTTCGATTGAAAGCTGCAGGTCATCGAGTTCGCCAAGGTCGGCTTCATCGTATGACACTGTCTCATTGTGGTTGGTCACTGGTCCTCCCCAACCGCAGCCAGGGCAAGGTGGCGGTGGCGCGCTGGTAAAATCGCGTCCGGCTCTGATGCTGTGTGCATCAGTTTCGCTCAAGGCCAATTCGGCGAAGAGGGAAGACGCCAGTTCGTTGGCATCTTCGTTCGTCGAATAATTCGTTGTTTCCATTGCTGATTGTTCCATTTCAGGCTCCTGGTTAAGTGATTCAATTTCTGCGCCGCGCATCGCGGTAGAGGCTCACAGGCAAGCGCATGGCATCCCGCTTGTAAGTGACCAACCACCGCGATGTACCCGTCGCCTAAACTAGGGCCGAGGCGCAATGACTCCGGCAGGCCGCGAGAAATATTCAGGTCCTAGTAAGAGGTATTCAGTTATCACGACCCCGCCTTTTACTTCGGTTTCTTGTTCCACGTTGATCGGCAAATCCTTGAGCGTGGCACCCTCGGGCGCCTGCCCAGTTTGCACGTGCAGCGTTTCGATGATGCCGGATTGGTTAAGTGATTTTTGTTGATTCATAACGATTATCTCCTTTGTTCTCCAAATCAGTTGTTGGTTGCGAGCGCGTCATTGCGCTCACGGGCTAAGGCGCAAGATTGAGGCAAAAACCACCATCCTCATAAAAAATTCTGTTGATAAAAAAAATACTGGGCACGTGTGAACGCGCCCAGCAAACAAGTTCGGACTGGCCCGTGAAGGCAGGCCAGTTGGTTACCGTCAACTCTCGCCAAAGCCTCGTTAACGGTTCGACGACGGCTGCGTTAATTCACCCTCAATGAGAGCCGCTGACGCGCAATGAGAGTTGGTGCGGATGGTTTTGAATGTTGGCATTGCTGCCTTCACCGCCTTTGGCCGCTTCAGCTTGCGCGCTGGTCAACGGCAAATCAGCGAGTGACTCTGCGTTTTCGATCATGGGTTGCTGTTTGCCTGTCTCTTGGTAGCCTTGTTCGTTCATAACGTCTGTCTCCTATAGTTGGAAATGATTGGTAACTGCTCTGCCGTGGCAGCGCAGCGCCTCCGGCCTGCGAATTTGACGAGAGGAGTGCGTCTCCTGCACGAGTGTGATTTCAGGCGCTTACTGCTAGCGAACGTTTTTCTCCTTCCTTGAAAGTTTGTAGTTACGAGCGCCTCATTGCGCTCGCTG
>CAZXHW010000262.1:0-6689 GCA_964639915.1 uncultured Heliomicrobium sp. | reverse complement strand
AGCGCCTCATTGCGCTCGCTGTATAAGGCGCAAACGAGCAGAGAAAACCACCAGCGCCGCGCGATTTTTTTGTGACGCGCAGCCGGTCACCAACAAAAAAGCTCCGTCCATTCGGCCAGGCCGCGTGAACGGAGCTTGATTCAAGTTGAACTGCAAACTGCCGCCTATGCTGAACCGCGGAGCATGGCGCGTTGCGCGTATTGCGGGGGAATTGACACGATCTGCTCTTCAACTGGTTCGTTCGTCCGTGTCCCGATCACACGAACGTACCCTAGATAGTCGCCGCGATCTGCTTCCAACGTCTGAATCTCAGCGACATTGTCGGGGGCAATCGCCTGGTGCCAATCGCGCCACAATTGCCATCCGTCGGTCATGGTGTCAGCCGACGAAACGGCGACCAATCCGGTTCTGGCCCAATGGTTGCGCCACCAATCCGCCGAATGCATACACCACAAGCCTGGCGTCCACCATTCACGAAGGTGGTCAGGCAGCGGGCCTTCAATTTCGCGCACCAACCCGGAGCCTGCAATGCCGAGCTTTCCGCCCGGCTTCAGGAATCCGGCGACGTAGTTCAGATATCGGTCATCGGTGCCGTAATAGAGAAAGGAATCAATGGACACAATCGCGTCAAAAAACTCAGCGGCGAAGGGTAAGGCACGCGCGTCCGCGTGAATCGGGAAGACTCCGGCCTCGGCGTGGGCGTCGCGAATCCGTTGCTGGTTTTCCGATACGTTGAACCACAAATCAGTGGCCCAGACCTGCACGCCGAACTCTCGGTGCAGAAAGATCGAAGACAATGCCCGTCCGCAGCCGAGATCGAGCACACGCATTCCCGGTTGCAGATTCAGGCATTCGGCCAGCCACTCCGTCAGCCAAAGCGGATTGGCCCCGCCGCTGACGCCAGCGAGAATCCACTCGGGGTGATAGGCGCTGGCGCGTGGAAACTGTTCGTTGAAAAAACGGGCGTCTTTTTGCATATGAATGCTCCTTTTGTATTTACTCGTTTTTGAGTGCGACCGGCCCGGCGCGGTTGCGATGCAGCTTACGCGCCGAGCCATTGCTGGAAAGCTCCTCGCTTAATCCTCTTTCAGAACTTCTTTCAAGTTTACCTGGGCTACTGAGCCTTTCCGAGCAGGGTGCTGGTGAGAGTCTTCCCCGTGCCGCTGGGGATGCTGCTGATGAAGCCGCCTTTGATTTGTTCAGCATCTTGCACTGGCAAATCGTTAAGAGTTGCCATCGCTTCCAGTGTTTGGCTGTTTTGCCGGCACGGATTTTCGCTGGTGGTGGATTGGTTGTTCGCGCCTAGTTGTTTCATCACGCTTGTCTCCTTTGGTTTCTGAATACGTTATTGCCGATGAAGCAGGCTGAAGCCTGAATCCCATGCTTTTGTTTAAGCCCTAATCCGGTCTAGTTGGCAGGGCGAGAGATTTCGGCCTTTAGTTTGTCGGCCAATTGGCGAAGTCGTTTTTCCTCTTTTTGAACTTGCTCTGACAGCGTGCTCACTCGTTCAGCAAGCGGCTGTTGACGGTTGCGAAGTTTTTGTATGCGTTCGCCGCTCAATTCGCTTCTCAGAGTTTCCAGTTCGCTTTGGCCATCTGAAGCCGCCGCCAGTTCGTTGATTTCCTGTTGCACCAATTGCTCTTCGTGAAACAGGCGTTGTTGCTCGGTTTGAGCCTGTTGCAGATCGCGGGTGATTTGATCCAGCTTCCATTGCTGGAA
Source organism: uncultured Heliomicrobium sp. (assembly GCA_964639915.1). Classification (GTDB taxonomy): domain Bacteria; phylum Acidobacteriota; class Blastocatellia; order RBC074; family RBC074; genus RBC074. The sequence continues at coordinate 4,970 of CAZXHW010000262.1, read as the reverse complement.
CTCGACGGCTTGCTGCAACAATTCTCGTCGCAGGGTTTTTATTTCCACCGACAATTGCCGGTTTATGGCGGTTTGCTGTTGTGTTTCGCTGGTCGGCGTTTGGGCTTGCGCTCCCAATGTGAGCGCAAGCCAAAGGGCGAAGGCGAATATGATTCCAGAGCGTTTCATTGAATCTCCTTTCGTCCGGTTGAATCAGCTTAACGCTGTATCAGGTCAAAGCCCTGGCATACGCCGTCACGAGTAATTGCAATCCCTGCCAGGCCCGGTGAACCTTGATTAACGTTGCTGTTGCGGATCAGGCGCGCTTCGACGAAATAGACGCGCGCCGCATTGGGCCGCAGGAATTGGAAACCTCCGAAGTTGCCGCAATTGCCCAGCGATTGAGTCTGGTAACCGGGCAGTTGCGGAAATTCGTCGCTGTTAAAAGTAATCAGCGTGTTGGTTTGTCCGGCATCAGGACCGGCAATGATGTGTTCTTTCAGTTCGACGATTACCTGCGCCGCGCTTGAATGATTGTCGCGGTAACGCACGATCATCGTCGGCCAGTTGGTTGCATTTAGCAGGCCGGAAAACAGGCCGTCCACTGCCGTGACGTTGTAACGCAACAGAACGGTCGCAGGCCCGCCTGCCGAAATGGTGGCTACGGATTCGGTAAAGCTCAGCAGGTTCTGGCTCGCTTCATCCGGCGTGCCGGTCGAAGCCGCCGCCGTCCAGATTTTCAAATTGTCCTGCGCTGCTGCCGCGCCGGTCAACGTCAGCAAAGCCAGCGCCAGGCACAGGGCATTGCTCAAAGTCGTCAATTTCATTGTCAGGGTTTTCATAGCTGTGTTCCTTTTTGAGTATTGATGAATTCAGGGAAGGACGCTGGAGTAACTTTCAGCTTCTCCAGCGTCGCGTGCTTTGCTTTTCTAATTGCAAGTGTTTGTGGACTGGTTGAAGAGTTGGATTGTCGCCAGGCCTGCCAAACCGTTGCTGGCGCTACGTGAGAGCTTGACTTCGATGTAGTAGGCGTTATCGGTGAAATCAAACCCAAAGTTGGAACCGGCGCACGCCGCGGTTGTCTGTGTCTGGAAAGTGTTGCTTCCCGCGTAATCATTGCTGTCGAGTTCAAGCACTTTCGCATTCGATCCCGTTTCCATGTTGATTCGGTACAGGCTGACGATTACTTGCGCGTTAGCACCTCCATCCCTGAAACGGACCCGCATTCTGGGATAACCAGTGGCAAACAGCCCATCCGTGGCCACAACGTTGTAGCGAATGGCTGCCTGGGCGCTGGCCGTTGTTCCTGTATTCAAGTGTATTACCCCGGTTGACAGATTCACTTCGTCTGCATCGCCTTCATCCACGACACCGGCCGTGGCGTCGGTCGTCCAGGATTTTTGGTTTTGCGCCATAGCCGGGGTCGCAAGCACTGTCATAAAAGCCAGCATTAAGCTCAGCCCGAAGCTGATGGATTTGTTGATAGTTTTCGAATTCATTGTTTTAGTCTCCTTCTTGTTTTTTTTGTTTAGACTTGAACCAGCGCACTTCTGCTTTTTTGTAGGAGCCGAAGCACAGGTTCTTTACTTATGACGCCTGCCGCATTGGCAAGCCCTTCTCCTTTTGTTCCGCTCTTTCGCGGTCGCTGCATAAGGCGCAAGTCATCGGCGAAAACCACCACCGAAAAGAAAAAAAATCAGGCTGGCCAAGCCATGTTTCAATGACCTACATCTTGCATCGCGCGCCATCGTCAGTTGTGATAAGTTTCCGCCTCATCTTTACGCGACCTGAATGCCGAGGAACCCGATGGCTACACAAACAACCAAAGAGGTAACCCAATTACTTATCGCCTGGAACAATGGCGAACCGGCGGCGCTTGAGCAATTGATTCCGCTGGTGCAAGCCGAATTGCATCGCCTGGCCCGGCATTACATGGCCAACGAGCGTGCAGGGCATCCGCTGCAACCGACAGCGCTGGTGAATGAGGCCTACATTCGGTTGATTGAGTGGCAAAATGTGGAATGGCAAAACCGCGCGCACTTCTTTGGAGTGTCAGCGCAACTGATGCGACGCATCCTGGTTGATCTGGCGCGCCGACGCCAGCGCGTGTCCGGCAAAAGCGTTCATCATGTTTCTCTGGCCCAGGCTGAGGGAGTGAAAAAAGAGCAAACTGCGGATCTGATTGCGCTGGATGATGCGTTGCGCAGTTTGGCTGAATTTGACGAACGCAAATGTCGCGTTGTCGAGTTGCGTTATTTCGGCGGCCTGAACAACGAGGAAATTGCTGAAGTCTTGGGCATTTCCGCAAACACAGTCATACGCGAATGGGGCAGAGCCAAAGCCTGGCTTTACCGCGAACTCAAACAAACCGACCAAGATTCTTCTGACGACTCTTCTGATGATGCCTGTCATGACTCCTGAACGCTGGGCGCAAATTGACCAATTGCTGGCAAGGGCCCTGGAGCGTCCGGCTGAAGAACGCGACGCTTTTTTAGCCCAAGGCTGTGGCGACGATTCCGAATTGCGCCGTGAAGTAGAATCGTTGCTGATTGCGCATTCGGAAGCGGAAATCGATTTTCTTTCAACCCCTGCGCCGGAAGTCGCACTGCGCGCACTTGGCACAAATCAGCCTACTCCCTTATTCGGCCAATCTCTGGTGGGAACAACATTTGGCCAGTACAACCTGCACTCCCTTTTGGGTATGGGAGGGATGGGGGTGGTTTATCTGGCACGCGATGATCGCCTGGGACGCAAGCTGGCGCTGAAAATCCTGCCGCCACGATTCGTCTCTGACAATATTCGTGTTGACCGATTTGCCCGCGAAGCCCGCGCTGTTTCTGCGCTCAATCATCCAAACATCGTCACGGTTTACGACATTGGCCAACTGGACGGGACACACTTCATCGCCATGGAGCATGTGGACGGCCAAACACTGCGTGAAAAAATCAACGCGCTCCAACATGAACCGCTGGATGCAAAAGACGTGGTTGAAATTGCTCTGCAAATTTCCGCCGCACTGACTGCTGCCCACGAAGCCGGCATCATTCATCGAGATATTAAACCTGAAAACCTGATGTTGCGGCGCGACGATTACGTCAAGGTGGTGGATTTCGGTTTGGCCAAATTGACGGAGCCTTTGCATTCATTCGCGGAAACGCTTGGGGACGACAGCGATCCCGCTGCCACGAATCCGGGCACAGTGCTGGGCACGTTGCGGTATATGTCGCCAGAACAGGCGCAGGGGCGAGAAGTTGATGGGCGCAGCGATATTTTCAGTCTGGGCGTCGTGCTTTATGAGCTGTTGACCGGTAGTCCGCCTTTCAAAGGAGATAAACCCGCCGCGATTCTGGATGCAGTTGTGCATCATACGCCGTTGCCATTGCTGCAATTACGACCTGACTTGAGTCCAAAGGTGGAGCGTGTCATCACCCGCATGCTCGAAAAAAACCGTGAGCTGCGCTACGGGTCAGCGGAAGAATTACGCGCGACACTCAAACAACTCAAACGCGAACTGGATTCCGCTCCAATGCATTCTTTGAACGGTGATGACCTCAACGGCCCTGAGAATCGGGCGTTTCCTTTTTACCGAGGATCTTCACTTTTGCGGCGAAAGGCAAACGTTGTATGGGCCGCAGTGCTGGCGCTGATTGTGGTCAGTCTGGCGGCATGGCGGTTCTGGCTGGTCGAAAAACCTGAACCGTCGCCCTGGCTTAACGCCCGCAGCAGCCAGCTCACGGATTTTCCCGGTGAAGAGCGCAATGTGAGTTTGTCGCCAGATGGCAAGAACATCTTTTATGCACGCATGGTGCAGGGCCAATGGGACATATTCTGGCAGCGTGTCGGGGGCAGTAATTTCCATAACCTGACCCAGCTTACCGATGCCGACAATGATTTCGATGACACGCAACCGGCCTGTTCGCCGGATGGCATGAGCGTGGTCTTTCGTTCGGAGCGTAATGGCGGTGGGTTATTTATTATGGGAGCCAGCGGCGAAAGCGTACGAAAGATCGCGAAATTTGGCCATAATCCCGCTTGGTCGCCTGACAGTAAAAAGATTGTTTGCGGCACCGATTACATCTTTAACCCGAAGCTGCGCACGGCGAAAAGCCGTCTGGTAGTGATCACGATCGCCACTGGCGAGTATTGCATTTTGAGCGATGACGAAGACGTCGCCCAACCACGATGGTCGCCGAACGGGCATCGCATTGCGTATTACCGTCGAACCGATTCCAACCGTCGGGACATTTGGACAGTTGCCTCGGATGGCAGCGGCGCGCGTCCGGTCACAGACGATGATGCAGTGGATTGGAATCCCGTGTGGTCCGGGGATGGCAAATACCTTTATTACGCCAGCGATCGTCAGACCATTGCCAGTTTGTGGCGTGTGCGCATTGACGAATTGACTGGGCGCACACTCGGTCAGCCTGAACCCGTTCCCTGTCCGGCGGCTGAGGTTTTGCAAATGGATTTGTCTCAGGATGGACGGCGCATCGCGTATGTGACGCGAACACAAAATGCCAATCTGCGAGCCATTGGATTTGATCCAATCAAGCTGAGGACCATCGGCGATTCTGTGCCAATTACGCAAGGGACACGTCCTTTCGGTTCGCCCAACCTATCGCCCGATGGTCAATGGGTGGCCTTTCATTCCCTGGGAGCTGCGCAGGAAGACATTTGGTTGACGCGCGCCGATCGGAGCGGCGCGCCAATCAACCTGACTGGCGATGACGCCATTGACCGTTCGCCGCGCTGGTCGCCCGATGGCCAGCATCTGGCATTCTTTTCCAATCGAACCGGACTTTATCAAATCTGGCTGATGAATTCCGATGGCAGTGGCAAACGTCAGCTAACGTATGCTGAAGCCGGATGCACCGCTCCGTTCTGGTCCCCTGACGGTCAGCGCATTGCCTATCAACTGACGAGCGTCGTCGGTTCAGGAAATGATATCCACGGTCGGCCGCAAGGAACGCAAATCATCGAGGTCAATAAAC
>CAZXHW010000261.1:0-9570 GCA_964639915.1 uncultured Heliomicrobium sp. | reverse complement strand
TTGCGGACCAGATTGGCAATCCCCGAGGCCGCATCCGCTACCTGAAAATCAGCGCCGGCAAGAAAACAAATCTCGATACGACCATCGCTCCGGGCAGCGTTGATACGGTTGCTGGCAATGGATTATCCCAGCCTTCGAACGGCGAACTGGCGATCAGCGCAGCACTGAACTTTCCAAGCGGCGTGGCGGTTGACGCGAATAACAACCTGTTTGTTTCTGACACGCTCAACGGCAAATTGCGCTTCGTCAATCGTGGAACATCCCCGGTCAAAATCTTTGCCAACACTGCCGCCGAACAAACTGTTCAGCCTGGCCAAATTGTCACCTTGAACAAAGACGTTGGCCCAGGCCAAACCGACGGCGTGCCAGTCAATCAAGCTGCTTTCGAGAATTTGCAGGGACTGGCTGTCACCAGCGAAGGTTTATTCATTGCTGACACAAAAAAAGGCCCGTCCATCCCAGCCCTTTCACGACGTTCAGGACTGATTCGCTTCGTCAACACGGGTTCAACCGCCGCTACGTTTTACGGCAGCTCATCAGCGCCAGTCGTCATCCCGCCGGGAAATGCCGCAACGATTGTTGGTGGCGGAGCCAATGGCGCGACGAACGGCGACGGCGGGTTAGCGACGAACGCCCGATTGCTTGGCCCGACGGATGTGGCTGTCAGCCCGACAAGCGGCGACATTTACGTTGCCAGCGGCGGCGACAAATCCGTGCGCAAGGTCAACCGGCAGACGGGAGTTATTTCAACTCTTGCCTTGCCAGCGGCTTCCTACACGGGATTGGCCTTTGGCCAGGATGGCCGGCTGTACATTGCCAACGAAAGCGACGGGATTGTTTTGCGCGAAACTGCGGCGGGCAGCGGTGCTTTTGCGCGAATGAATTCCCAAGCTCAACAACTAAAAAGCCCGCGCGATCTGACCGTTGATGCTGCGGGGAATGCTTACGTCACCGAAATCGGCACCTTGTTCTTCCCTCTCAACTTTGGCAACCGCATCGCTCGCATTTCGCCCGATGGACAGGTTTCCACGGTTGCGGGCAAAGATGAAATCGGCATCGAAGGCGACGGCGGCGCAGCGCTCAGCGCGCAGCTTTCGCTGTATCCACCGGATTTCGAAATCGGCGTAGGTGGCAGTCTGGCAGGACGCCTGGCAGCCACGGCAGGCATCACAATGAGCGCGAACAACGAACTGTTCTTTTGCGATGTACGGAACGGTCGTATTCGCCGCATCACGAATCTCGGCGATTCATGCTCGCAAACCGGAACCATTACCATCACAGGTGACAATCCGGTTCCTCGCCCCAGTTCCATGTCGCCGACCACTGCCCGCGTGGGTGACCCGGCTTTTACGCTGACGGTAAGAGGTTCGTTCTTCGTGGCTGGTTCCAAGGTACGCTGGAACGGCGAAGACCGTCCGACCACTTACCTCGACGGCAGGCTGGCGGCGAGCATCTCCGCTGCCGACCTGTCTGTTGCGGGACCGGTCACTGTGACAGTCTTTTCACCAGCGCCTGGCGGAGGAGTTTCATCGCCACTGGTTTTCACGGTTGAGGCGAAGCAAAACCCCGTGCCGGTGATTCAAGCCATCGAACCGACTTCGGTCGTCGCTGGTTCACCGGAATTCACGCTTGTCGTCAAAGGCGAACGGTTCGTTACCGATTCGGTCGTTCGCTGGGTTGGAACCGATCTGCAAACAACTCTTGTCAGTGATAAGGAACTAAGGGCCGTTGTGCCTGCCGCACTCATCGCCAAGGCAAGTACGGTGCAGATCAGCGTCTTCACGCCAACACCGGGCGGTGGAACTTCGATTCGGCTGCCGTTCCAAGTGAAACCGAATTCCGTGCCGAAACTGACCAGCGTTGATCCCAACCGCGTGGCTGCTAACAGTCTGGTCGGAACTACCCTGGATATAACGGTCAACGGCGAAAGCTTTGTGCAGACGTCAGTGGTGGAATGGACTGGTTCGGCTCGACCGACGCGGTTTATCAATGACAAACAACTGGTGTTCACCATTACCAACGACGACGTGAAGGTGGCAGGAACCGCTGCTGTCACGGTTTCAAACGTCGAATCCGGCGGTGCGGTGTCGAACGCGCTTAACGTTACCATCACCGCTGCGCCGGAAATCAGAACGATTACGCCGAACGCAGTTCTGGCAGGAAGCCCTGCCTTTACTATGACAATTGCAGGTAGGAATTTTTCGTCAGGCGCTGAAGCCATTGTCGGCGGAAAATCGCGCCGGACCGCAGTCATCAACGCCATCGAACTGCAAGTGCAGATCGAAGCCGAAGACGTTGCCAACGCGGGCCTGGTCAACATTGTCGTTATGGGAGGCCCCAACGTACAGTTGCCGCGGGCCGTTTCCAACACTGTCACCCTTCAGGTTGTCAGCAACGTTGGCAGCAGTTTGGCCAATGTTTCGGCGGCCAGCTTCACGGGCGAAGCTATTGCGGCAGAATCCATTGTTGCGGCTTTTGGAATGGGTCTTTCGTCGGAAACTGTCGCGGCTGCGGTTGTGCCGCTGCCAACGACGCTTGGCGGCACACGCGTGGTGGTCAAAGACAGCGCAGGCACGGAACGTGACGCTCCGCTGTTTTTCGTTTCGCCGACGCAGATCAACTATTTGATGCCCGCCGGAACGGCCACTGGCCTGGCAATTGTTCGCGTGCTGACCGGCGGCGCTTCGGTGGCCAGCGGATTCGTTCAAATCGCTACGGTTGCGCCCGGTATGTTTACGGCCAATTCCACAGGCGATGGATTGATTTCCGGTGTTGCGTTGCGCGTTTCTGGCAGCGGGACTCCCAGCTTCGAACCCATCATGCGTTTCGATGCGACGCTGCAACGCTTCGTGCCAATTCCAGTTGATCTGGGTGCGGCAACCGATCAGGTATATTTGATCTTCTTCGCTTCCGGCTTGCGGGGCCGCAGCAATTTGTCCGCTGTTAGCGTTCAGGTTGGCGGCGAAAATATCCCCGTCAGCTATGCTGGCGAAGTCCCCGGACTGGCAGGTGTGGATCAAATCAACCTTGGCCCATTGCCGCGAACCATGGCTGGACGCAATCTGGTCAACGTTTCTGTAACCGTTGACGGCAAGATTGCCAATACCACCCAAGTAACAATCAAGTAGCCGCTTCTGTCGGCCATAACAAAATGGGCTGGCCAGGTTTCTTACCTGTGCCAGCCTATTTTTTACTGCGCAGCATTCCCGCCTTTGACGCGCAGTGAACAATCGCTGTTATCCAAGCTGATTTCGGAAGCGCCAGGCGCTGATGCCGACCAAAGCAACAGCAAATCCGACCAGCGCCAGCATGTGAATCCAGATAGCTTCAATGCCTGCGCCTTTCAGCAAGATGCCGCGCGCAATCGTTCCAAAGTGACTGATCGGATTCAGTTGCGTGAACGGCTGCATCCAGCTTGGCATTGCTTCGATGGGCGTGGTCGCACCCGACAACATGGAAAGCGGCGGGTTGACGAAAAATGCCATCAACTGTGCCTGCTGCTGCTGCGATTTGCTGAACGTCGCCAGAAACGTGCCGATACCAATTCCCGCCAGCACGCACAGCATTCCAGCGATGAACAACAACACCAGGCTGCCACGCATCGGCAAGCCGAACACCAGCCATCCGACCGTCAGCGCCAGCACGATCTGCATCGAAAGCAAAATAAACAGCGGGAAGATTTTGGCTGTGACGATTTCGGCAGCCTGCGCCGGAGTCATCAGCAATTGTTCAATCGTTCCGGATTCTTTTTCTTTGACCATCGTCGCCGAACCGATGATCGAACCATTCAGCACCAGCAAAATTCCCAATACGCCCGTGACGATAAACCACGCGCTTTCCAGCCCCGGATTGAACAGCAATGCAATGCGGGCAACGAGTTTTCCGCGCGCGCTCCCTTGCCCGCCTTCCATTTGCAAAGCGATGGCGGGCGTATCTTTTGCGATTCGTTCGTTGAGGGCGGAAATTGTTCGCGCCGCGTAGCCATTGGCGATTCCTGCCGTGTTCGAATTGACCGCGTCCAGCAAAAACTGAAGGCGAGCGGTTTCGCGCCGCTGACGCCGTTCGGCGAAATCGGAAGGAACAATCAAGCCCGCGTCCAGCTTCCCTGCGCTCAACGCTTCGCCCAATTCCGCAGAAGAACGAAAAGATTCGGCCACAAAAAACGAACGGCTTTCGACAAAGGCCGAAACCACTTCGCGGCTGGCTGCCGTGTGGCTTTCGTCCACCACACCCAGCCGCAAATTGGTCACTTCCGGGTTCAGCGCGAAGCCGAAAATGATCAGTTGCACCGTCGGCGGCAATATCAACGAAACAATCAATTTCTTGTCGGATTTGATCTGGCGCAGTTCTTTCATAAACAGCGGCCATAATCTCCAGCGGCGAATTTTTTGAATCAAACTTTTCATGGTTCCTCCCGAAAGATGCTAGATGTTGGATACTGGGTGTTAGTTCTAGCATCTAACATCCGGCATCTTCACTAAGCTTCAACTTGCATATGTCGCATCTTCTTCCACGCCTTCAGAAAGAAGAATGTCCCAATCAGCGCTAACATCAACGGCGCGTGCCAAACGGCAGGCCAGCCGCCACCGCGCACGAATCCATCCCGCACCAGCTCGATGAAATAGCGCGCAGGGACGAACGCAGACAGCCAACGAATCCCTGCCGGAATGTTCGACACAGGAAAGATGAATCCCGACAGCAGGAAAGAAAGCAGAAACTGCACGCCCGCGACGGCTTGAATTGCCGCGGCCTGGTTGGGAATCGAAACGCCCACCATCACGCCGAAACAAACATTGCAGAAAAAATAGAGCACCGTGCCAATCAGCAACGGAGTCGGGTCGCACGCGATGGTCATATCAAACAGCGGGAAGGAAACCAGCAACGCCAGCACCCATTCCGCAGCAGCAATAATGAAAAATGCAGCGATTTTACCCAGCAGGAATTCGTGCGCCGAAATGCTGGATACGTACACTTGCAGGATTGTCTTTTGCTCGCCCTCGCGGGACATGGCCAGCGCAGCAAGCAGTGGAGGAAACAGCGCCAGCACAACGGCGAACGCGCCCGGCCCGATGAACTTCCGGGAAGAAGCGCCGGGGTTGTACCACATGCGTGTGTCGGCCTTGATCGCAGGCTTGCTGTTCTGTTTGTCACCGGCAAGGCTTGCGGCAAAGGCACCTGTCAGCGCCGCCGCTTGCCCGCGCATGCTGTTCGCGGTGTTGGCATCCACCGCATCAATCAGCCATTGCACTTCGGAAGGCTGGCCGCGCAGATAATCGCGCTCGAAATTTTCCGGGATGACGATCACGACGCGCGCCTGTTCTGCTGCCATCATTTCTTCCGGACGCTTGCCTGTCACAGACGGCACGACACGAAACGTCAGCGAGCTGCCGAGCGCGTCAATGTATTGCCGGGACAGAGGCGTGCTGTCGAAATCCTGCACGACGACGGCAATTCCTTTAACGGAAAACGACAACGCCGTGCCCAGCAGCACCAATAGAATCAGCGGCAATACCAGCGCCAGCGCCACCGTCAGTTTGTCGCGAAACACTTGCGTCAGTTCTTTGCGAGTTTGCGCGATAATTCGTTTCATAGGTTCCTCCTTCTCCTTTGTGCCTGTCAGGCTATAGTTTCTTCAGCGGCGTTTACTGCACGATCAGCGGCGCGGCGTCGGACTTGCCGTCTTCGTTCACCACTTTGATTTCGTACCTTCCAACATTGAGCCGGAGCTTTTCGCTGACCAGCAAGCTGCCAAGCCGCTGCTTGATCGGCACTTCCTGGCCGTCAACAAATAACTTCGCTCCATCACCAAAATTCTGGCCTGTAATCGTTAGTTTGCTGGTCGGCCAGTACTGAACTCTGGTTATGCTCGGCGGCAAAGCTTCAGCAGCAATGAAAGCGAACACATCAAAGCCTCGGTTGTTATCTGTCGCCGCGATGTCCGGCGCATCGCTGTCGAAGGCAATGACTCGCCCATCTGCACTGAGGTCCGCAGTCAGCGAACGGCCATTGGCGCTGCGACTGGCATCACGATTGAAGCTGACCAGCGTCGTTTTCTGCGCAATCAAATCACGCACGAAAATGTCATCGAGCTGATTGAAATCCTGATCCGTGAGATCAGGCGAAGTGCTTCGAAAAACCAGGTAACGACCGTCGGCGCTGAAATCCGCTGCAACCGAAACAAACTGATTGCGCAGGTCGCCTGGGCTATCAGTTCCCTTCAGATTGACGCTGGCCAATGTGGTGACGCGCGCGACCAGATCGCGCACAAAAATGTCCGTGGTGATTAAACTGGTTTTGTTCGGTGCCAAATCCACCGCCACGCTGCTGAAGGCGACAAAGCGGCCATCTGCACTGATGATGTGGTTACCGGAATTGAGTCCGTTTCCGCGTCCATTGGTACCGCCGTTGGAACCGGACAGATTGACGCTGACAAGCGTCGTCGTTCCCGAAGTTCGGTTGCGCGCGTAAATATCGGCTTGTTCGGTGCGGTCGTTGCCAACCAAATCGTTGGCAAAACTTCGGAATGCGATCACTTGTCCATCGGCGCTGATGGCCGGTTCGTGGGACGGCGCATTCCCGCCGCTTGTGCCTATGCTGTTAACGCTGATCAATTCGGTTTTGCCTTCGACCAGATCGCGAACAAACACATCTTGCAACCCGTTGGTCCCGTTGCAACGGCCGAGGCAAACGGTGTCGTTGTCCACCAGATCGTTCGCGTAGCTGGCAAAGGCGACAAAGTGCCCGTTGGCGCTGAGGACAGCGGCGAAGTTGAAAAACCCGCTGCTGGTCAGGCTGGTGCGGTTTCCGCTGGCGCGCCCATCGCGATTTACGCTAACCAAGTGCGTTTTCCCGGCAACCAGGTCGCGCACATACAAATCGGCAGCATCGTTGTCATCGTTGCTGGCCAGATCGCGCGCACCGCTTGTAAACAGCACAAATCGTCCGTCCGCACTGAAACCGTTTAACGTCAGGAAAAGCGTGTTGTTGCGGCTGGCCGCGCCGTCCTGATTCACCGTGACCAGCGAAGTTTTGCCGGTCTGCAAATCACGAACAAAGATGTCCAGGTTGAAATTGGTGTCTCCAGCAACAAGATCGCTGGCGGCGCTTTCGAAAGCCACGAAGCGTCCATCCGCACTGATCATAGGGCTGGTAGAAGTGTTATTTCCGCTTGCCTGACCGGTCAGGTTTACGCTGATCAATCTGCTGATGCCGGTTTGCAGGTCGCGCACATACACGTCCGGCGCGAAGTTCGCGTCCCGCGCATCATTCACCAGATTGGAAGCTTCACTGATAAAAGCCAGAAAGCGTCCGTTGGCGCTGAGCGTCGAACGCGGGACAGAGGAATTGATGTAAGACTCCGTGTCGCCAGTGGCGCGGCCAGTCCGGTCGGCACTGACCAAAACAGGTCTGCGGCTTTGCGCCAAAACTGTTTGAAAAACTCCTACTGCCAACAAGGCACACGCCAAGCTAGAAATGATCTTTTTATATTTCATGAACTCCTTCTCCGTTCGGAATCAGTGCGCACCGTTTCCCCGGTTGCGTCGTTTCTTATATTCCGTATTTTCTGTTGATACCTTTTCCTGATGGCGATCAATCCGCGCTCGCCACTTTGCCTTCTCTTCGTGCCTGCTCGACGACACTGATGAACACGTCTTCCAGCGAAAACCGCTCTGCATGCGCATTCGTCACCGCAACGCCGTCAGCAGCAAGCCGTTGCCGTAATCGGCTGATGCCGGCGTTTACCTCTTCATCCACAATCACGTGCAACCGGTCGCCGAACAACGACACGCGCCAGCGATCCATTTCGGTTTTCAGCAAATCCGCAGCGTGTTGCGGATGATCCGTGATCAATTCGATCAAATGGCCTTTCTGGGCAGCCTTGATTCCACTTGGCGTGCCTTCGGCAACCAACTCGCCCGCAACCATAAAGCCCAGCCGATTGCATTGTTCGGCTTCTTCCAGATAGTGCGTCGTAACCAATACAGCGACACCGCGATCCGCCAATTGATTGATCATTCGCCAGAATGCGCGGCGTGCCAGCGGATCAACGCCCGAAGTCGGTTCATCCAGAAACAGCACGCTCGGTTCGTGCATGATGGCCGCGCCGAACGCCACGCGTTGTTTCCATCCGCCGGGCAATTCGCCGGTTTTCATCTGGCCGCGACCTTGTAGCCCGGAAAATTCCAGCACCCAGCGTTTCTTTTCTTCGCGTTCTTCAGGCGGAACCTGATACACGCCTGCGAAAAATTCCAGGTTGTCATTGATCGTCAGATCGTCGTAAAGCGAAAACTTCTGTGACATGTAACCAATGCGCTGGCGGACAGAGCTGGAGCGCAAACTTCCCTTTTCTCCGGCAAGCTCCATCTCGCCGTCGGAAGCGGCCAGCAAGCCGCAGAGGATTTTGATCGTCGTCGTTTTGCCTGCGCCGTTGGCTCCCAGCAAGCCGTAGATTTCACCGTATTTGACTTCGATGTTGACGTCTTTGACGGCATGAAACGCACCAAAACGTTTGTGCAAATGGCGAGCGCCAATGGCGATTGCATCCGGCTGGCGCTGGCGAAATTCCCGGCGGCGAGGAAATGGCGAAGCATTCATTTCGCCGTTCAAGTCGCGCAGAATCGAAACGAACGCGTTTTCCAGCGTCGGCGAGCCGCTGCCGATTTCGCGCACGTCAATGTCCACCGCGCCCAGCGCTTGACGTGTCAGCGCTTCTCCCAAACTCAAATCGCTGACCATTACATCCAGGCGGTCTCCAAACCGCTGCACGTCGGCAAGCTCCTTGACCTGGCTCAACACTTCTTCCGCCTGGCTAAGTTCTGACGCCCGCACTTCTAGCCGATGCAGGCCCAAATCGCGGCGGATTTCGGCAGGCGTGCCGATCTGATGAATCTCGCCATCGTGCATCAGCGCAACGCGCGTGCAGCGTTCGGCTTCGTCCAGATACGGCGTGGCGACGACAATCGTCATCCCGGCCGCTGACAACTGCGCCAGCGTGTCCCAGAATTCGCGACGCGAAACAGGGTCAACACCCGTCGTCGGTTCGTCCAGCAACAACAGCTTCGGTTCGGTGATCAGCGCGCAAGCCAGCGCCAGCTTTTGTTTCATGCCGCCGCTGAGCTTGCCCGCCAATCGATCCGTGAAGCGATCCATATCAAACAGCTTCAGATAATGCTGACCGCGTTCTTTGATCTCGCTGTTTCGCAGATTGCGCAACTGGCCGACGTAGCGCAGGTTTTCTTCGACGCTCAAATCCTGATAGAGGCTGAACGTCTGGGTCAGGTAGCCGATCAGTGAACGCGCGTCGAGCGCCGTTTGACCGTAAACCGTGGCTTCGCCCGCCGTCGCCGCCATCACGCCGCCCAGAATCTGAAAGATCGAAGTCTTCCCTGCGCCATCCGGCCCGATCAGGCCGAAGATTTCGCCGCGCCGGACTTCCAGATTCACACCGCGAACGGCTTCCAGTTCACCGTAGCTCTTGCGCAAGCCACGAATGTGGATTGCTGTACTGGTGTTGTCTGCCATCGCCGTTTCGCCCAAACCAGCGAGCGTTAAACTTCCATCGAAATAGTT